>JAHKAK010000082.1 GCA_018826025.1 Patescibacteria group bacterium | reverse complement strand
ACTTTTATCAGTAGAACCGTAAATATTATCAAATTGAAAATAATCTGCCATAACTTCCCGCACTCGCAAAAGTTCCCGTAATCTTTTTTTATTTTTATCGTCATCAATCGTCAAATCCAGCAATTCCAGCGCCCGTTCAAAGGCGGCTTGAGAATATTGCGAATTTTTATCCCGCCAATTAATTGTTCTTGCTACTTCGCTACCGACATTCGCCATTTGTTCAAAAAAAGATAATTTTTGCCATCTTCCTTGAGCCAGCTCTCTATGAATATAGCTCATTTTTTTACTAATTTATTAACGATTTTAATAATTTTATCTTTAACCTCCTGACTTTCAACTCCGCGCGTCCGATTGCCCAAATGCGGCTTCAAGTTGATCATGGAATCAAATTCAATCCAGTCGTCACCCTGGATATCCGGGTATAAATTAATACCCCAAGCATTTTCTCTTTTTGATCCTTGCTCCGATAAAATAACTTCCAGATCGGCGTGCAACTCGCCGTCAACAGCCATAGTCTCCTGATCAATATCAACCACGGCCTTAACCAATGTCCCATACATCTTTTGAGCCATATCTTTTAACTCTTCAATGGTAATCTGGTCTTTTATAATTTTCATATAGATTGTGTTATTTTCACCTTTTTATCATACTCTATTTCCCTTATTTGGCAAACTTGGCAAAACAAAAAATCTCCTACTATTTCATAGCAATTTGTAGCGGCTTATTTTTGTAGTAATTTTGTAGCAAGTAAATGAAAAAGCTCCCAAATGTTGAGGGAGCTCGTATGCTTATCCGAGGAAAATTTACGCAAACTTCTTGATGAGCCTGCGCATCTCTTTGGACTCGACTGAATCTCTGTCTATTTCATACAGATACGCCCGGCGACCGTCAAAATAAATCTGGTATATTGCCGCGCGCAAACCGGCGACTTCGTCCGCTTCCACATGAATATGCGAAGTTCTTTCGTGTTGGCTCAACTCTTCTTCTTTCTTAAAAGCGTTTCCTAAGGCCAGCAAATAAGGCCGCTGTTCGGCGATGTTCAATGACGCGTTTCTTATCGGCAATCCGTATATATAACCGGGCCAGATGCGACCTCTTTCGTCAACGTGGACATTATCACCAATTATCTTCTTGGCGGCCATAATGCTTTTTTGCCATCGCTCAATATTCATCTCAAAAGACCCCAAGTAGCCTTTTTTCCAGTCAAGAAGACCATCATAAACGCGGGAAATTTTTAAGTTGAATAACGGTCTGGCTTCGGCTTCTCCGCTGAAATAAATCTGAAGGGTATAACCGATGGTGTACTTGAAAAAATCCTTTATTGCCGCGCCCACCAGAGTTCTTTCTCTCTCGCTAGAGAACAATTCTTTTATGACCATCTCGCCGGACATCAGTTTCTTGAATGCTATGCTTGCCCAGATTTTCACATATACACCCACACCTAGAATCGTTCCAATCATAAAAATGGCCGCTCCAAAAAATCCAGTTCTCCAGCTGATCATACCCCAAATGAAGTATTCTATTGCCGCGCCAATGAGCACTGCGAGAACCATTACGGCCAACCAAATCAACCCTTTCGTTTCCTCTTTCATTTTTTTCATCTTTCCCCCCTTCTGATCTGTATTTTATAAGAACTGTTTCGTTATCAACACTATATCGCGAAAGATTATATTAATCAAGACTTTGGGACAAAATTTTCATACTCGGTTTCGATCTATACCGCGAATCTCGCCGGCCTGGAAGCGTCCCATGTTGCTTCGGTCGCCGAGAGGTCGTCGCCATATGCCATATGTAGCGACTTCACTGTCGTTTCGCCCTGACGGACCAACACAATAACGTGTCCCATAATCTCCTCCTTTGCGACCTTACGGTCGCGCGTTGGGGTTGAATCCGTGGATAACGTCATCCGCTAGTTGACCTTTATCTCTCTCACAAAGAACTATTTTAACCTCCCTCCATAGTGTTATTTTAATAATAACAAAAATTATAAAATCGTCAATGATAAAATTATCCACAGACTAATTTCCGATGACCGGAATTTGTCATCGCGAGCCCCAGTCGGGGCGTGGCGATCCCGTGATATCGTTACTCTCCTCGGGATTGCTTCGGCCTACGGCCTCGCAACGACAAGCGTTTCGGACATCGGATGTCAAAATATTAATCTGGCGACATCCGACAACCAAAAATTCAAAAAATCTTGGCTTAATAGTAAATTCGTGATGCTGAAAATTGCCTTTTGTGCGATACTGAAGCCATAAACAGTAAACAATTAAGACTATGGCTACAAAAAAACAAGAGATTTTGCCCAAAATGCAGTTCTCAACACACGAAAAAAAACGGTCATTTTAGAAGTAAACAAAGATTTTTATGCAAAGATTGCGGCCGGCAATTTTTATCTAAAACGAGAAAGGATATTCTGCGAAAAGTTCTTTGGAAAAAGTATATTTGGGAACGGCAAACCGCCAAACAGTTAGCGGCAAAATACGGAAAAAGTGAAAAGTGGATTCGACAACAGCTGGATCAATTTCAGATAAAGAAAAAATCGGTTAAGGCGCGTAATGTTGTTATCATTGCCGATATGACCTTTGTCAGAAGAACATTCGGTGTCTGCGTATTCAGATCACCCCACCTTAAAAAGAATCTTGACTGGAAAATGGCCCCAACGGAAACGGCTACGGTTTATCACGAACTTCGTTGGCAGATTGAACGCCAAGGATTTGAAATCCAAGCGGCGGTAATTGACGGCCGGCCAGGCATAATCGATGTTTTCTGGGATGTGCCGGTGCAAATGTGCCATTTCCACCAGATCGCCATTATGACTCGGTATTTGACCACCAGGCCCAAATTGCCTGCCGGACAAATATTGAGGCATATTGCGTTGCGAATTACCAAAAGTAACGAAGATGAAATGAACGGGCTGCTGGCTGACTGGTACAAACAATGGCATGAATTCTTAAAAGAAAAAACGTACAACCCGTTAACCAGAAGAAGGTTTTACACGCATAAGCGATTACGTTCGGCCTATCGGAGTATTTGCAGAAATTTATCAATTCTTTACACTTATCAGAAATATCCCGAACTTTCAATTCCTAATACTACTAATTCACTAGATGGAACATTCAGCCATTTAAAAGATATGCTAAGAATTCATCGTGGACTTAGTAAAAGAAAAAAGCTAAAAATGATTGATGAAATTCTTTCTAAATAGCATCACGGATTTACCATTATACCTTAAATCAATTAAAAATAAATCCCCGTCTTTAAGCGGAGTAATCCTCTTCTCTAATTGTGCCCTCGATAGGAGTCGTCCTATACTAGTAAGCGGTATAGGACGCCCCGCACCCTTTAGTGGTGCGTGGGCGAACATCAATT
>JAHKAK010000081.1 GCA_018826025.1 Patescibacteria group bacterium | reverse complement strand
TTTGCTATAATAATTGTATGAACTATTTTCTCTACGCCATTTTAGGCATCGCACCCAGCGTTATCTGGCTGCTTTTTTATTTGCACAAAGATGTTCATCCCGAACCCAAACGCACCATCTTGCTGGTTTTTTTGGGCGGCGCGCTGATGGGGCCAATCGCACTCCTATTTCAATTTTTTATCATGTCGGCGCTGGCACCCTCCTCCCCGTGGCCAACACTTTTTGCCTCTTTTAGTCAAAATAATTACCTGTTTTTTTTAAACATTGTCGCTTTTGCCCCGCTAAGCGAAGAACTTCTAAAATATCTGGTGGTGCGGTGGCGAGTCTTAAAAAATCCGGATTTTGACGAACCGCTTGACGTCATGATATACTTGATCGTGAGCGCGCTGGGATTCGCCGCCACGGAAAACCTGCTCAATATTTTTTTGATGCCCAACGTCACGCTCCAATTAGCCTTCTCCCAGGCGACAATCAGGTTTTTAAGCGCCACCCTATTGCATGCTTTGGCCTCGGGAATCTTGGGCTATTTCATTGCCTGCTCTTTCCTTAATTTAAGGCGCAAAAACTTTATTGTCCTAATCGGATTTTCTCTGGCGGTTTTACTCCATGGTTTTTATAATTATCTGGCCTGGTTATTCGTTTCCGATAAGACTTTCGCGCTAATTATTGCTCTACTGCTAATCGCCATGGCCGGGCTGGTCAGCTGGCAATTCCGCGATTTAAAAAAGCATCTGTCAATTTGTAAAATAAGATAGATAAGTTATAATCAATTCAGACTAGAAATCCGGCTGCGTCATAAAAATCACGCTGCGGATTTTGCATTGTTTCTCGGTGGGGGGAACAGTAAAAAACCTCGGAGTGATAAAATCATGAATAAAAAACCATCCTTTTTAGAACGGCTCACCGGCGTCTTAGAAGATGAGGAAAATGCCAAAGACGTTCAGATAAACGGGCCCGAGGAAGAGGAAGAAGATGATAAGGAGGAAGAGAAAGAAAGTGAAAAAGAAAAAGCCAAGCCCTCACCTCAATTTAGCTCATCTCGAAAAAGCGAAAGTGAAACAAACGAAACAGGCAAAAAAGACAAGAAAATTTCTTTACCGGCCAATCAAGAAAAAGCCGCGGAAGAGTGGTTGCCGGACTCCGAGGGCCAGCTGACAATCGATGTCTACCAAACACCGGCCGACATCGTGATTAAATCCACCATCGCCGGCGTGAGCCCCGAAGATTTAGACATCACCATCACCAACGACATGGTGACTATTAAAGGCAAACGGGAAAAAGACGAAGTGATTACTGGCGGCGATTATTATTACCAAGAGTGCTACTGGGGCGCTTTCTCCCGCTCGGTAATTTTGCCGGTGGACGTGGAAGCGGAAAAAGCCGAAGCTTCCATGAAAAACGGCATTTTAACCATCCGCCTGCCCAAAATAGAGAAAATCAAAACCAAAAAAATCCGCGTTATTTCCAGTTAAGCAGGACAAAAAAATTCGGAAATTTAAAGCAACTTTGCCTGTTTCTGGCAAAGTTGCTTTTCTATTCCCTTCTTCCAGCTTTAATTAGTTGACTTTATGTTTTCTCTTGGTCTACTATGTCTTATTTTCTTTCTCTAAAAAAACTTTTCGTCGCTAAAAAATTCTGGCTACTTTTTTTGGCGATTTTTTTAGCTGGCGGTATTTTTTTCACGGCCTTGGCCGCCGCCAACCATAATCAAACCGCGCAAGGGCTAATGGTGGCTAAAATTAAAATTGGCGGGTTGAATGAAAACGAACTGGAAGAATTTCTTAAAAATAAAATTGCGGAGTTTAACCGCCAAGAAATAACTATTGTCCACGGAGAAAAAAATTGGCAGATGACCCCGGCGGACTTTGGCTTGATTATAGATCTAACCGCCACGGCCCAAGCCGCTCTGACTTTTGGCCAAGAGGCAGGCGCTAACGCGTTCTTTCAACAAACCCGAGCTTTATTTTTTGGCCAAGAAATAGCGCTGAACTATTCAATCAATTCCGCCAAATTTAAAACCGCACTTTTGCTTTTTTCCGCGCTGGAAGCGCCAATTCAAAATGCTTTTTTCAAATATGACCCGTTGTCAGACGAGTTTATAATCACGCCGGCTCAAAGCGGGCGTGTCATTAATCGCGACCAATTGATCGCCGGCCTTTTAAAAACTTTTGCCGAGCCCAAACAGCCGATTAATCTCGTTATTGATAAAGCTA
Organism: Patescibacteria group bacterium; assembly: GCA_018826025.1. GTDB lineage: Bacteria > Patescibacteriota > Minisyncoccia > Portnoybacterales > GWB1-42-6 > UBA8475. The sequence goes on along the minus strand of JAHKAK010000081.1, from coordinate 1,218 downwards.
AACCCATGGTCAGTGAAAAAGAGATCAGCCAAGTCGCCGATCAAGCTAAAAAATTGGCGGACAGCGCGCCTTATTTTTTGCAAAGTGACGCCGGCACCTGGCGCGTTGATAAATCGGAATTAGCTAACTGGCTTACCGTTCTCTTTCCTGCCGACGCTCCCCAAACAGCCCAGCTCTCGCTAAACGCCATTGCTATTGCCGACTTTTTAACGCCTTTAACCGCTTCCATTAACCGCGAACCGCTTGATGCCAAGCTAACCTGGGAAAACGGCGAATTAAAATTAGCTATTTTGGCGCAAAACGGCGTCAAATTAGATATTGCCGCCAGCGCTCAAAAAATCAGCGAGGATATTTTAGCCAACTTGCCCGAGCTTGATGAAACCAGTAAAAAAAACATTTACCTGATAACGACCCCCATTGCGCCAAAAATTTCCAGTCAAAGCCTCAAGGAACTGGGACTTTTAACTTTACTGGGGCAAGGCGAATCAAATTTTTCCGGCTCCCCCGCCAATCGACGCCATAACATCCAAACCGGCGCCACCAAGCTTAATGGCTTGTTAATCAAACCGGGCGAAGAGTTTTCCCTCTCGCAAAATATCGGTGCCATCGATGCTCAAAATGGCTGGCTGCCGGAACTCGTCATAAAAAACAATCAAACCATTCTTGAGTTTGGCGGCGGGCTTTGCCAAGTTTCCACCACATTGTTTCGCGCCGCGATTAACGCGGGTCTAAAAATCACCGACCGCCATCCTCACGCCTACCCCGTGCACTACTACGATCCTCCGGGCTTTGACGCCACAGTTTATCCGCCCAGCCCAGACCTTAAATTTTTAAACAGCACGCCGGGCAACATTTTGCTGCAAAGTAAAATCGTGGGCAATAAATTATTTTTTGATGTCTACGGCACCAACGAGGGCCGCGAAGTAAAAATCAAGGGGCCTTTCGTCACGCAAAAAAATCCGGATGGCTCGCTCAAGGCCATTTTAACGCAAGAAATCTGGCAGAACGGACAACTGGAACAAAGCAATGTTTTCCTTTCTTCCTATAAATCAACGGCTCTCTTTCCCATTGCCACGCCGACGCCTACCCCGACTCCGACCACAACACCATCGCCAACACCCCTCTCCGCTGAAGCTACGCAGGACGCCTTCGCCCGCGCCAACTAATTGATTTTTTCTAAAAATTCCACAATACTTAACATAGGCCGAGGTGGCGAAA
>JAHKAK010000080.1 GCA_018826025.1 Patescibacteria group bacterium | reverse complement strand
GTTTCCAAACGGCCAAGATACAAAATGTACGGTTTCCATAACTCCCCCCCACCCCCTCTTAGCTCAAGAGGGGGTGCTCCCTCCTTTGCAAAAGGAGGGCTATGGAGAATTTCTCCTCCCCTTAGACTAAGGGGAGGCTGGGAGGGGTTATAAATATTTATCCCGTGATACACCACGCTAATCTTCTCCGCTTCCACGCCATACAATTTTGCCAAATCGTCTTTCGTGTTGGCCGAAACGGCGATCAGGCGGCGCGCGCGCTTGAGCGCGCGCGCCGTGCTCCAACGCAAATACAATTTCCGCCACAACGAGTAATATTCGGAAAAATACTCATATTCCAAACCGTGAATGGCAACCACTGAATTTGCCGGCGCGCCAATAGGCAAAATATGCGCCGGGATAAATAAGGATTCCGGCTTGCGTTGCCACATCTCCCAAGCCAGCCTGACTTGCGTCCATAAAAACGGCAATGGCCAGCGTAAAATTTTTACTTCAAAATTGGGAGGCAAAGGGAAGTCAAAAAAATCATGCCCCCTCCCCTCAGATGAGGGGAGGGCTAGGGTGGGGTGATGATTTTTTTCTGAGACAACACCTCCTCTTAATCCCTTCCTCAACTGAGGAGGGGAAGATTCAATTTTTGGCAAGTATAACAAAAACCGATGCTCCTTCGCCTCCGGAAGCATCGTTAAATGTTTTATCAGCTGATATGTATATTCTTCAACACCCGTCCGCGGCTGTTTAATCGCCGCGGCGGCGTTTATACCAATGATCATTTTTTACTCATTATCGATCTCTTATAAACCTCCAAATGGTCCAGCGCGATGCCCGCGCCCTTGGCCACGCAAAGCTCGGGCTCATCAACGCAATAGCAAGGCACTCCGATCGCCTTTTCAATCAATTCGGCCATATTGCGCAATTTAGCGCTGCCACCGGATAAAATCATACCCCTATCCATCACATCCGCGGAAAGCTCGGGCGGAGTGTCTTGTAGAACATTTTTAACGGTTTGCACTATTTCCCGCAATTGCTCCGCAATCGCTTCGGTAATTTCATTAGTTTTAACTCCAATGTTTTTGGGTAAACCGGAAATTAAATCACGCCCCCGCACTTCAAACTGTTCTTCCTCCTTGGGCGGCAAAGGCAGGGCCGAGCCAATGGCAATTTTAACTTCTTCGGCCGTGCGGTCGCCAATAGCTAAATTATGCTTTTTACGAATATGCTCAGCAATTGCTTGGTCAATTTTATTGCCGCCAACACGCGCCGATGCCCAAGCCACAATCCCGCCAAGCGAAATCACAGCAACCTCGCTTGTCCCACCGCCAATGTCAATAATCATGTGCCCGGCCGGCTCATTAATGGGGATACCAGCGCCAATGGCGGCCAACACCGGCTCTTTCACTATATAAGCGGCTTTGGCGCCCGCGTTCATGGTCGCGTCAATAACTGCGCGCCGCTCGGTAGAAGTAATGCCCGCCGGCACAGCCACCATCACTTCCGGCCGGAACAGGCGCAAGGCACCCGTGGTTTTATTAATAAAATAGCGCAGCATGGCTTCGGTCACCCGGTAATCCGCAATCACTCCGTCTTTCATCGGCCGCAAAGCCACAATGGTTTCCGGCGTCCGCCCCAGCATTTCTCTGGCCTCATTCCCCACCGCCAAAATCTTATTATCATCCAAAGATACCGCCACGACTGTGGGTTCATTAATTATCACTCCCTTATTTGGCACAAACACCAAAGTATTGGCCGTGCCCAGATCTATGCCGATTTTCTTGATAAACATTCCTTTTTAAAAATTTATTAATCCGCGCATGCGAAAGATTTTGTCTCGACCCTAAGCGATGGTTTGCTTTTCTAAAATGCTCGAGGTTTTGAGCGAGGCTACCCGCCGAGAAAAATGTGTCGCAGACGCCTCCGCTATATTGTCTGCTTAGTTTCTACGAGGCGGCGAGACACAAGCCGCGGCGGGTCGTAAAATCTATACTGGCACGCGTAGCCGACGGCGGTTTTTGGAGGCGGGTGCCGAGCGAGGTTTTATATTTTTTCTATATCCGCTCCAATATTCTTCAACCTCTCAGCCAATTTTTCATATCCCCGTTCGATTTGATAAATATTGCCTATTTCGGTTTTTCCTTTGGCGATTAGCGCCGCAATAACCAGCGCCATGCCAGCGCGTAAATCCGGGCTGATTAATTTTCGGCCATAAAGCTTAGCCGGTCCATTCACCACCACGCGATGCGGGTCAGCCATAATAATGTTGGCTCCCATTTGCGTGAGTAAATCGGCAAAAAGCAGCCGGCGATCGTAAATTGTTTCGTGGATCAAACTAACGCCTTCAGCTTGAGTCATTAAAACCGTGAAAGGCGACTGCAAATCTGTGGCAAAGCCGGGATATTCGTGGGTCGTGACGTCCGTGGCTAAAATTTTATCGGTCGGTAAAATTTTTACGCTGCTTTTATCTAATTCATAATTCACGCCGATCTTATCAAATAACGCCCAAAGTGAGCCCAGGTGCTTTGGTTCACAATCTTCAATAACGATGGCGCCGCTGTTTGAGGCGGCGGCTAAAATCGCGAAAGTTCCGGTTTCAATGCGGTCGGGAATTATCTGATATTCCCCGCCGTTTAATTTTTTCACACCGGCAATTTTAATGGTCGGCGTGCCGGCACCCTCAATTTTGGCGCCCATTCTATTTAAAAGCCCGGCTAAAGCCGAAATTTCCGGCTCCATAGCGCAATTCTCCAAAATTGTTTCGCCCTGCGCCAAACACGCCGTGGTCATCAAGCTTTCCGTGCCAGTCACGGTAATTTTAGGAAAAAAGATATTTGCGCCCTTCAATTTTTTTGCCGTTAAACGATACTTGTTTTCTAAAACCTCAAGTTTGGCCCCCATTTTATCAAAACCATCCAAGAACATATCAATGGGCCGCGTGCCCGCGCCAATAACGCAACCGCCCGGATGCGGAAAATACACTTCGCCGCAAGTGGCCAGCAGCGGCCCCACGAACATAATTGACGCGCGGAATTTATTGACGAGTTCGGCCGACAAATTAAGACAGGTTCTATTTTGGCGCTGAATTTGCATCTTATCAATTCCTAACTTTTTCACCGAGTGCCCCAGCGCCGCCAGCATTTCCTGTGCCCGATGACAATCTTCAATATCCGGCACATTGACCACCTCTATTGGCTCATCGGTCATCAGCGCCAATGGAAAAACCTTAAGCGCCGCGTTCTTGGCGCCTTTCACTTTAATGCTCCCGCTTAGCGGCTTCTCGCCGTTAATGATAAATTTTGATTCCATAATAATATTCCTTACTGAATTACGGATTATTACGGATTTTACAGATAAGAATTTCATCTGTACTTATCCGTATTTATCTGTAATTCCGTACGGTTCTACCATTATCTTAATTTAGATTACCATATTTAGCAAGATATTGCGCTGGTTCATATGATAGTATCCACATAGCTCTTGATGATCCGTATGAAAGGCAGGTATGCTGGACGCCGTATGACAATATACGG
>JAHKAK010000079.1 GCA_018826025.1 Patescibacteria group bacterium | reverse complement strand
TCTCTAATCTTTTGTACTTTTATATTCATTGCCTCCTCCTATAATTTGATATTCTGTTTAAAAAGTTCTTTCCTTAATTACCTTCAATAAATCTATCACCTAAAAAAATAAAAAGCAAGCCCCATTAGAAGCTTGCTGTCATTTTTATTTCACATTTTTCAGAGCCACCCGCTTCGTTCATGCTTTGGCGAAGCGAGCAGGCAAAATCGCTTTTTTATTCGGTTATACCATAAATTTTAGCCGAGCTTCTAACGGGGCAAGATCTGTTTTTGGCCTTGCCCCTTTTATAAGTTGTCTTAAATTATAAATTTAACTCCTCCTAGCCTCCTCTTTAAAAAAGAGGAGGAACTCCCTCTTTTTTTTAAAGAGAGGGATGGGGTGAGTTAAATTGTTAAAATAACTTTACTCCACTTTTATACCCATGCTACGTGCAGTCCCTTCAATAATTTTCATCGCCTGCTCAACATCGTTAGCGTTTAAATCCGGCATTTTTTTCTCAGCGATTTGCTTAATTTGCTCTCGCGAAACCGAACCAACTTTATCTTTCAAGGGGTTAGCCGCTCCCTTGGTAATGCCGGCCGCCTTGCGCAATAAATCCGCCGCGGGCGGAGTTTTGAATTTTAGTTCGTAGGAGCGGTCTTCAAAAATCGTAATTTCCACCGGCACGATATCGCCAATATTTTTCTTGGTACCCTCGTTGAACCGACTGCAAAACTCCATTAAATTCAAGCCATGGGGTCCTAAAGCCTGGCCGACTTTCTGGCCGGGCGTAGCCTGCCCCGCGGGCAACTGCATCTTAAGTTTAGTTTTTACTTTTTTCATACTAGAAGCAAATTTACGCAAAAAGATTACGCAAGTTTACGCTATTGTGCTTTTCTTGCCATATCATAAACTCTTCGCCTAAATTCTAATTTTTTTGGACTAAAATTAATTAAAAATCCTAACTTATAAGAAGATGCCTTTAAATAATGCCAAAATTGTTTCTCGTCCTCCCTGGCAATAAATGGCTTACATTTTAATTCCAATAAGATAATTTCATTTATGATTTTATCCGGGACATAAACACCGACTTTTTCGTTTTTAAAATATATATCAATTCGTTTCTGGCTATCAATTTTATATCCCTTATTCCGCAAGGCGATCTCTAACGCCCTATCAACTATAACTTCTTTAAAAGAACCTCCAAATTCTTTCCAAACTTCCTGACAGGCATCAATGATATCAAAACTTTCTTTTTTATATAGAAACTTACCGTTATTCTCCATTTTTGCGTTAATTTGCGTTTATTATAAATTTGCGTAAACCCCGTAAGAAGTTTTAACGCGGATTTCTTAATAGCATCGGAGCAAGCCGCAGGCGATTCGCCAAAAGGACTTTATTGTTAAGTTAAGGCCGGCCGAACTTCTAACGGGGTAAATTTGCCTCTAGATTTTCTTTACTTGAAGAAAATCTAATTCCACCGGCGTCTCTCGGCCAAACATTGAAATTAAAACTTTGACCCGGCCACGTTCTTCGTCCACTTCCGCCACTTTGCCATCAGTATCCTTAAATGGCCCGTCCACGATTTTTACTGAATCACCCAAAACAATATCTATTTTATATTTTGGCTCCTCAACGCCCATCCGCTTCTGCAATTCTTTAATCTCTTCGGCCGACACCGGAGTTGGAGTCGTGCCCGAACCCACAAAACCCGTGACCCGCGGGGTATTCCGCACCACGTACCAAGAATCATCCGTCACGATCATTTCCACCAAAACATAGCCCGGATAAATTTTTTCTTCCACCACTTTGCGCTTGCCGGCCTTAATTTTTATTTTTTTCTCAATCGGAACCAGAACATTGAAGATTTTATCTTCCATGCTCATGGATTCTATGCGCTGGCGCAAATTGCGCGCCACTGCCTCCTCATAGCCCGAGTAAGTGTGCAGCACATACCAATTTCTGCCTCGAGATACTTGCTTAGCCATGTTCGTAGAAACAAATTTACGCAAGACATAAACGCAAGTTTACGCAAAGTTAGCGTTTATTTTTGCGTGGTATTTATTTGCGTCTTTTTTGCTTCTATATTACGAATTTATTTATCGCCCACTGAACCACCAAGTCCGCCAAGCCCAAAAATAGCGCCACGCCCAGCGAGATGCCGATAACCGCCAAAGAATAACGGATAGTTTCCTGTCTAGTGGGCCAGGTGACTTTTTTCAATTCCACCCTGACTTCGGTTAAGAAGCTCTTGATTTTAGTAAATATTCCCATAAACTTATTAACTGACAAACTGATTAACTGGTTCTAAAAACCCCCTCGCGGGGGTCAAGATTTATCTTGATTATATATTAATCCTTTGCTCTTACACTGTCAAGGGCTGTAAAATTTTACTCCTCCAAAAAGGAGGGGCTCCCTCTCTTTTCCAAAGAGAGGGGTGGCCCGCCCGCTAATACCTAAGCCAGCCCGCCTGCCAAGCAAAGCGAGGCGGCCAGGGCGTAGCGATGGCGGGCGGGGGTGAGTTAAAATTACACCTCCCTTTCCGTAAGGAGAGGTGTAAAACCCCCGAAGAGGCCACACCCTTTTTCAAGGGAAGATTTAAAGAATTTACGAAACCCAACCCCCCGCCAAAACCCCTCAACGGCTCAACGGCTCAACCCGTTGAGCCGTTGAAAAAAAGGCCTTGAAATCCCGTAATTTTGCCATGCCCCTCCATAACTTCAAAGATCCTTGAAGCTTTAGTGCGAATCTATCGAGGTTCAACCTCAATAGATAATACCCCATAGTCTTCTTGATCCCAAAAGCTTTAGCGAAGGGGATAACGAAAGAGACAATAAAGGGGGTAGCGAAAGAAGGTAAAGGAGTTATAATTTATCCACCATAACTCATCCCCCCGTATCCACCGCCATGGCGGGGCAGGCAAGTACGGGGTAAACTCCAGCGGGAATCCAGGGCCTGGATCCCGGGTCACCCGCCCGCCATGCTTCGCAAGACGAAGTGGGCGGGAGCCCGGGATGACGCCATTATATATATTATATATCTAAATTGACCACATTTTTGGCATGGGTCTGGATAAATCTTTTTCTTGGCGCGACTTCATCGCCCATTAAAATATCAAAAACTTTATCCGCTTCTTTGGCGTCGGCAATTTTTACCTGCTTGAGCACGCGATTGGCCGGGTCCATGGTCGTCTCCCATAATTGCCCGGGATTCATTTCGCCCAAGCCCTTATAGCGCTGGATATTGAAGCCCAATGCCCGTTCCTCTTCGGGCTGACTTTCATCAATTGTTTCCGTTTCCGCTTTAACTTTTGCTTTACTGGATTTTAGCGCGGCTTTGGTGGCGCGAGCCGCGCCCGACGCGGCTCGCGCCTTTTTAAATTCGGCCACAACGCTTTCTTTTTCATCATCGCTGTAAGCGTATTTTGCTTCCTTGCCGCGGGAAATTTTATATAAAGGCGGCTGCGCTATATATAAATGCCCGGCATCAATTATCGGCTGAAAATACCTAAAAAACAGCGTCAGCAACAACGTCCTAATATGCGCGCCGTCAACATCCGCGTCCGTCATAATCACGATTTTATGATAGCGTAATTTAGTGATGTCAAACGAATCGGCAATGGCCGTGCCCAGCGCGATAATTAACGCCTTAACTTCTTTGGACGATAGCGCTTTATCCAACCGCGCTTTTTCCACGTTTAAAATTTTTCCGCGCAACGGCAAAATCGCCTGGAATCTGCGGTCCCGTCCCTGCTTGGC
>JAHKAK010000009.1 GCA_018826025.1 Patescibacteria group bacterium | reverse complement strand
TATAAACAGAAACCACCTGATAGCCATTATCTTTAAAATACCGTAAGTGGGCCTCCAGCCCTTCGGGCGAGACGGTGAAGGCGCGGTCAGAAATCGTTGAGCTGGCCACACTGGGCATGGGCCGGATATGATGGTAATTGAAAATCGGAAATTTTATTATGGCATTTTCGGCCGGCTTTTGATAGCCGAGCACGGGTTCAATAGTAGAGGACAACGGCAATGTTTCAGTCGCGGACGAATGCTGGCGCGACGCCGTCGACGGCGTCGCGCCGCTAACTGCCGTGCCATTTTCACTTTTCACTCCATCCCTCTGCCACCAAAACCAAAATACGCCGCCAATGGCGATTAAGATGATTAAAATAAGAATAATAAATAACAAATTTTTCATTGAATTCATTTTACTCCTCCCTTTAAAAAAGGGAGGCTCGCCCCGCCTTTTTTAGGCGGGGTAAAGAGGGATTTAAAAGTTTTTTTAAATCCACCCCCGTATCAAGTACGGGGCAGGCTCTAACCCTCCTTTACGAAAGGAGGGGAAAATACGTATTTCGTAATTCAAAGTTATTATAACAAACTCCCCGCCAAAAAGAAAAAGCGCCTCGCGGATTAAAACACCAAGCGCTTTTTAAACAATAAGCTAAGTGTCAAAATCTAAATTAATGGTACCTGCCTCGCCCTTCCGTAGCACTGCGAAGGAGGGACACCTTTTATTTACTTTTATTTACAATAGCTTAAAAAATTGAAAAAAGACTTTTTAAAAAATAAAAAGGGCTGCCTGTTATGACACTGGCAACCCTCAATAAACTATACAGAAGGAACGAGTTTGAGCCATCTGATGGCAATTTCGCGGCTGATGCCGCCAATAATCGCCCCGGCTACTGCGCCAAGGATGGCGCTCCCGAGAAAGAAACCCGCCACTGTGCCAAGAAAGGCGCCGATGAAGCGAATCCTCCGCCGCTCGGAATGTGCATAAATGAACACTCTGGCAACGAATTGCGCGACATTAATTGCTATCCATTTTATTGCCGAACAGATTGCTACAGTAGCTGATGGGAGATGGAGAATCAAATAGCGAACTATACGATAGAGAAATCGGAATATATAATACATACTTGCGATTGGATTACACTGCCGCATGAATGTCCGACCTATTTTAGTCGCGTCCTCAAATGAAGTTGGATTATTTCCAATCAACAACAACGTCATGGCCAGTGAATAAAACATTCCCGCCCCACCGAGCCCCACGAGCAACCAAACAGAATGAATCTCGCTGGCTAAAATGAGAATTGGTAAGAGCATAAAGCCGCAAACCGTGATAGACATGAGAACTATACCACTGAAAAGAATGATGAAAGCTTTCCAGTAGGAATGATCAGGGCGCCAGTTTATAGTTTCATGATACGAGTGCATGATGCTCGTCCAGAGTTCCTTGAGTTCGCCTGCACACCAGCCGATGAGACCGCCCGCGAATGCTCCGAGAATCCAGAGATACGAGCCCCAGATTAAGCGCGACTGGATCTCAAAAGCAACCAAGACACCGATGAACGCGCCGATAGCGCACCCCAACATAACCGACCATGTTTCTTTCTTCATTTCCCTACTCCTTTCAGTGAATTTCAGTTCAAGTTATGGCTCAAAATGACAAAGAACTTGTTTATATTCTGAACAGATATTACCACATACAAAAGCTACTTGTCAACATTCAAGAGAAAGAAAAAGCGCCCCGCGATTATCTGTAATTCTGTAGAAGTCAGACTTCTACAACTTAAGCCGACATCTTGCTAGAAATTTTAGCAACCATGGCACCCCTCCAGAAGCTATTATTTCTTTTCAACATAATGCCAATGCCAAGGTTCGAACATCACGCCGTATTTATTGCCCTTAGGATACGATAAAGAAAACCCGAATTTTTTGGCGTTTTTCAAAAGCCATTTGTATTCGTCGGTCTGGTCAAAATCTTCCAGGTTTTCAATGCCTTTTTCCGGTGCTACGTCCATTCCTTGCCGCAACGGATAGCCGTGCTCGCTACAGCCGGGCAGAGTTAGCCGTCTCAAAGTATTTTTGACGTTCCATTTATTTTCAAAAAGTATAATAAAAAGAATCGCTGCCTGATAAGCCGGCGAGCGGTAACCGGAAATTACGTTAATTGCAGTTTCAAGTTCCTTCCGCATCGCTTTTTTCATTTTTATAAAAGCAACAAAAGCGGACTTCGGCAGATATTGGGTTTTTACTTTTTTTATCTTTTTATATTTGGCAGAAAAGTATTCCTGTTTTTCGATCAAGACTAAATCTTTTGGCGCGGGTTTGATACCATAAAAAATCGTGAAATTTTTACCGTATTCTTTCGGTCCAACCAAACATATTTTATCAATCAAATTCTTTTCTCTCCGGTCTAAAAAACTGTAGAGGTCATCAAAAGACATTAGGGGCGCCTTAGGGTTTTTCTTCTCATTTATGAGCTTCTTATAGAGCCTCGCGCCGATTCGTTTTTCTGCTTGGAAAAATCTTAACATAATAAAATACGGACTCGAGGGAAATCCACGAAATGAAGCGCTCGAGTCGTTTAACTTATTCTCTGATGGTATCGCTACCGGGCCTCCTTCGCCCCTCCTTCGCGTAAAACTACGGACGGGCACAGCAAGGCTTCCCTCATAAAACTCGGGACAAGTCGACAGGCAAGGCGGGTTGAGGCGTTGGCCAACTACCAAGATATATTTTCAGAGTTTGTATAGGACAATTCCATAGAATTGTTCTATAGCTAGGAAATCTGTAAAAATCTGATTTCTACAGCGTTGGCGATGGTATGGTTTAATTCGCCCCGGTAGCAAATCCGCCTGCCGCCGGAACGGCCCATACGAGTGAGCTTTCTGATGTTTTTATTTTGGCAAAGCTGAGCTTAGCTCTGCTAACGAGGATGATGCGTCCCGTAAGACGGGACATATCATCCGAGCGAAGACAAAATACAGGGT
>JAHKAK010000078.1 GCA_018826025.1 Patescibacteria group bacterium | reverse complement strand
TTAATTTCGCCATAAAAGCATCGTCTATCATTCCGTCCCTTAAATAATTAGCGCGCACGGTTGTTTCCCAGGGAATGACTAAGTTCTGCGCGATCATTCCATTAATTATTTTTTTGGCACGGGCAATATCCACAAAAAAATTCTCGTCCCAAAACCGCAATGGCTTGCCGACAAAATACAACTTGCTTTTGATAATTCGCAAATCCTCCAGCACTTGTTCGGCGCTTCTGGGCCGCCAAGAATTTTTTAAAATCGCGTTGATGCAAAAAGTACAACGGTGCGGGCAGCCCCGTGAAGTCAAAGAAGGAATCAACGCTAGCCGTTCTAAAATTTCTCTGGGCACCAAATCCCAATTGAATAGAGGCATTTTTACGGGATCATGCAAAACCCGAGATTTATTAGCGATAATTTGTCCGCCATCTTTATACACAATACCATCTATGGTTTTTAAGTATTTACCGCCCCGCTCAGCGGGGCTTTGGCCAAGCTTAGCCTGGCCGCTGGCAACTTCTAAAATTGTTTCTTCTCCCTCGCCCACGCAAACAATATCAATCAAATTATTTTTTATGGTTTGCTCTGGAAAAAAAGTTGGATGCGGCCCGCCCCAGATAATCTGGCAATCCGGATTCAGTTCTCTGATCATTTGAGAAACCTTTAAAGCCTGACCGACTTGCATTGTCATAACTGCCAAAGCCGCCAAGCTACAATTTGGTATCTCCGATTTTAATCTTTCCAAATAATTTGATTGCCTAGCGCCATCAATAATTTCCACGGCCACGCCGCGGCTATCCAAATACGAAGCAATGTTCAAAAGTCCGACCGAAAGCGAAGTGTCGTAGTTTGATTTGGTGATATTGAAAGGAGGATTAATGAGCAAAACCTTTTTCATAATTTCTAATTATTCTAATTCCTAATCAACTTAATACTATTTAATGTAAAATGTAAAAATCAAAATGAAAAATGACAGTTTAAAATATAAAATTATTAAATACTATTCATTGTCTCTATCGTCTTATTAACCATTTCTTCAAACTTAAATTTTTCCAAAGTTTTTTTAGCATTTTGGGAAAATTTTTCCCGCAAACTTTCATTGCCCAGCAGGCGACTAATCGCCTCCTGCCATGCCAACTCATTGTTATATGCTACCAGAAGACCGTTAACGCCATCTTGCACCACTTCTGGATTGCCGCCAACGGGCGTTGTTATGACCGGCAAACCAGCTCTCATGGCATTTAATACTGAATGCGGCAAACCTTCATAGTTAGTATTTAAAACAAAAATTGTTGAGTGGGCAAAAATTTTATGACTATCAAGCTCACTCACCCGACCACGAAACTTAACATTTTGTTCAATGTTTAGTTGCTGGGCTATTTCTTTAAGGTGACTAAATTCCGGTCCATCACCTAAAATTTCAAAAATAATATCCGGAAAATTATTTTTAAGTTCGGCTACAACAGACAGCAAGGCTTCAACTCCTTTCCAAGGCATTAAGCGACCGGCAAAAACCAGCGTCGGAGATAACGACTTTATCTTTTGCGGTTGTTCGCCAAAAAAATCTACGGCGTTATAAATTACACTGATTTTTTTATTATCTACCCCAATTTTTCTCGCTAAATCAGCCATAAAACGACTTACCGCAATAATCTTATCAGCATTTTTTAAAATCCGCCGCCGTTGATTTTTTAATTTTTCCGCGCGAGCTTCTTGCTCCTTGTTTTCGAAATCAACAATGTAATCTTTTGTCCAACCAGATATAGTTGCTTTTTCCCAGGCACTATCGCCGGCAAAGCGTAAAATATACTTTTTTCCGGTTAATTTTTTTATCAAATACGCAAAATAGCCAACACTATAGGTATCCGTGGCGTAAATTATATCGCACCAAAAAGACAAACGCCACATTTGCCAAAAATATTTTACCAGATAACAAAAAGAACATTGCCGGCGACTTATCCGATAAACCATTTTTTCTTGTTTTTCTCGTTCACTCAAGGTGACATCGGAATACGTGATGATTTTCACGCCCAATCCTTTAACTTTCAGGGCTCCGGGTAACTCGGTCAGCAACGTGGCTGGCCCGCCCAAGTCCGGCGGATAGATGCCTGTGGCGATTAAAATTTTTAATTTATCGTCTCTGCTTTCTTGAGTCGATCGGCTAAAAACAAAAAATTTATAAAATAAAAAATTGCAAAAAGCCAACAAAAATCCAACGATTATCTGGGAAAACATATACCAGATATGCAAAATATCCACTAAAAAATACATCAACAAAACATTAAAGCATAAACCAAAACCGGCAATACCGGCATAAATCATCAACTGCTTATTAATTTGATCTTTGCGGTTATCGCGAAAAGTCCAAAATTTCTGCAGAAAAAAACTAACAAAAAAAGAGACAACATAAGACAGCGCCGCCGAAAAAAGATACCAAATTGCCAAATAATCGGTTAAAAAATACAGCAAGGCCAGGTTGACAACCGCCGCTGTCCCGCCGGAAATTACGTATCGGGCAACTTGCTTAAAATGATGCCAATTTTTGAAAAAAAATTCCGCCATAATACTAAATAATTTTCAATTTTCAATTTTTCCGCCCAAGGCGGATCCGCCTCTAGCGGACAATTTTCAATGAATTTTTCAATTTTCAATTTTCAATTTTCTAAATATAGCTTTAATTTGTTTTGCAATGATATTCCAATTATATTTTTCTTCCACCAGTTTTTTACCATTAAAAATTAATTTTTGCCGCAGGTTATCATCGTTCAATAATAATTCTATTTTCTCGGCGATATTTTTGGGATTTGAAACTTCGCAAAACAAACCAGTTTCACCATCGGCAAGGAAATCCGGGATACCACCAACGCGCGTACCAATTATCGGCACACCAGCGGCCATGGCTTCTAAAAAGGCGCTGCCCAGGCCTTCGGAGAGAGAAGGACGGACGAAGAGATCAGAGATAGACAAATAGTCTGCCACGCTGCCAGGTGATACGGAGCCCAGTAAAAAAATTCTTTTCCCCAATGACAAATTTCCAATGACAAATGACAAATGGGCTCTTTTTTCTCCATCGCCGACAATCAATAACTTAGTGTTCTCTGGCAAAAAACTCATCGCTTGAATTAAATCTTCAACGCCATTTTTTTTGACCAGCCGGGAAACGGTAATGATTACTTTTTCTTCAGGTTTGATATTTAATTCTTCTTTTAATTTTTGGTTATTGTTTCTTGTCTCTTGGAATTTATCAATATCAACACCGTTTGGCACAACTTCGATTGGACATTTTACACCCATATTTTTGGCCCAGTTGGCTAAAAAATTGCTGATTGCCTGGATATAATCGGCCTGCATGAACATCTTTTTATAATACGGCCCCAGCCACTGGGCGCGTGAGGCAATATGTTTGGGCGTGTCGCCCTCCTGCAAAGTTAACAAATACGGAATTGCCCGATATTTTAATTTAAATTTTAACGCGGCCAACCCGCCAAAGCTGGCCATAATCGCCCAAACCATATTATACTTTTCCGCTGCGTGCAATTTACTAGCCAGCGCCGCGCCGCGCCAAGACAATAAAAATTTGTCTATTTTGCCCCAGCCCCAACCCACCCGATAAATATTTACAGTACCCGCGTTTTCACTCCTGGGCAACTCTTTTTTTATCCGCGCGCAAATCAAGTCAAACTCAAAATCGCCGACCAGTCGGTCGGTAATTTCTTTGACGGCTAATTCTGCGCCCCCAATTAAAGGCAAGTACGCAGTAGAAAAAATCAGCACTTTTTTCATGCTTTTTCTTTTATTTATTGTCGCATAAAAAGGCCTAAAAATCAACTAAAATTGCTCCCAGATAATTTCTCTTTCATTAATATTCGCGGCTTAATGGAAAATGCCGCTTTATAAAATTTCGGCTAAAAGATTGATTTTAGAGCTTCATTATATTACCCTATAAGCATACCCTAAAACAAGCTTTTTATGCGTAAAATCATCTACATCGTAACTCAATCGGAGTTTGGCGGCGCACAGAAAAATGTGCTTGATTTGGCAATAGCGTTTAAAAACCGCTATGATGTTTTAGTGGCGGCCGGGCCGGATGGCGGCGGCAAACTTTTTAAGCGCCTGGCGGACAACAAAATAAACTGGCGCCAACTCAAATGGCTCCGGCGCAGCGCAGCTAACCCCTTTATTGATTTTATGGGACTTGTTGAGATCCTCTCGCTTTTGATAAAAGAACGGCCAAATCTTCTCCATCTCCATAGCTCCAAAGCCGGATTTTTAGGCTCTTTGGCCGGCCGGCTGACTGGCGTTAAAATTGTTTACACGGTCCACGGCGCGGTTTTTGAAGCTTCTTTTTCGCGCCTGGCCAAAAAATTTTTCTTTTATTTGGAAAAATTCAGCGTTTATTTTAAAGATAAAATTATTTGCGTTTCGGTTAACGATAAAAAACTCTGGTTAAATTATCGGGCCGCGCCAGCGGAAAAATTATTCGTTGTCCATAACGGCCTTGATTTAAATAGAACCGATTTTCTCTCCAAGTCCGAGGCCCGAGAATATTTATCCGGCCAAAGCGCTAATTTTTTTGAAGCAATCCGCGGATCAAACGACAACTTAAAAATTATCGGCGCCATCGCCAATTTCTTTCCGGAAAAAGGTTTGCCTTATCTTATTGAAACCGCTGATGTTTTAATTCACCCCGTTAAATCCGACGAAGTCGGAGTAAGGCAATTTAACGGGACAGGTAAAAAACAATTGAAAAACACTCTCTTCGTTGTCATCGGAGACGGCGCTGACAGACTATTGCTTGAAGAAATGATTAAGGCTCATAATTTGCAAAGTCAATTTATTTTAACCGGCGCCGTTGCCAATGCCTCACGGTACCTGAAGGCTTTTGATGTTTTTGTTCTGCCCTCAATTAAAGAAGGCCTGCCTTATACGGTTCTGGAAGCCATGGCGGCGGGTGTGCCCGTTGTCGCCTCGCATGTTGGCGGCATTCCAGAAATGGTAACCAATAATGTTAATGGTTTTTTGCTCTTTCCACGGGACAGCGACGGCTTAGCCAAAAAAATTACCGAACTTTTAGATACCTCCGCCTTGGCCCAAAAATTCAGCGAGGCCTCGCAAAAAAAAGTTTTAGAATTCTCGCTGGATAAAATGATCGCGGAGACCGAAAAAGTTTATTGGGAAAAATAGCTCTAAACAAAAAACCGCGCTGAAAAAACAGAACGGTTTTTTGGTTTAAAATTTCTAATTGCTCTAATCTTTGTCTAATGTAAAATGTAAATCTCAAAATGAAAAATGACAGTTAAAAATGTAAAATTTTAAACTTTACAATGTCATTTTACACTTTGATTTTTTAATTTTGAATTATTAAAGCCCCAATCCTTTAATAAACTCTTCCGCCTGATCCTTAAAGCTTGGGTCAAAGACGGCCGCTTGCAAAGCCAAATCTTTGGCTTTTTGTTTTTCGCCCATTTGAGCGTAGATTGCCGCCAAGCCAGCAAAGGGAGAGGCGTCGTTTGGCGCCAAAGCTATCCACTGTTGATATAAGTCCACTAGGCGAGGCCAATCACTGGTCCGAGTATAAGCATTAATCAACTGCTTAATATCAGCCGGCCCAAAAGCGTGACCCGTATCCTTGGCTATCTGAATTTCTTTTTCTCCCAATTCCTTTTGCCCCACGCCAATCGCGATTATACCGTAGTTCCAATGGGATAACGGCACTTTATCATTTAGCTCCACCGCCTTTTTAAATTGGGCTAACGCTTCTTCCGACCGGCCCTGAAACATCCGCATTTGCCCAGTATAAAAATAAAGTTCCTGCCGTGTCGGACTTAGCTCCAAGGCCTTCTGCAACAGCGCGTCAGCTTGCGCCAAATAAGAATTATCCGAGGAAGCTGCCGAAAAATAGACGCTGGTTAGCATCATCATAAAACGCACGTTTAAGGGCTCCTGTTCCAGGGCTTTATTCATTCCCTCAACCGCTAATTCAACAAATTCATTTTTTACTTCAACCGGAATTTTTGAGTTTTGAGATAACTGAATCGCCGCGTCTTGGACACGCATCGCCACCTCCGGCAAACCAAAAGTACCAACTTCAAAGGCCTTTTTAAATTCTTTTACTGACTCATCGGCCTTGCCTTGTTGTAAAAGATTTAGGGCGCTAATTCCTTCCAGGCTCGCCGAACCCGGCTTAATATTGATAAAATAAAGCGCAAAAATTAAAATCAAAGCCACCAGAATTTTAAAAGCAGCATTCGGCCTCACGGGCTTAATTTCATTGTTATCGGGCAGCGGCTTTAAACTTAACCAAACTATAAACGCCAAAATAGAATAAAACACCAGCAGCGTGACTTGCGTGTCAAACACAAAGATATTTTGGATGCCATAAGCTAACAAAATAACCGTAAAAATAATCGCGGTAAAATAATTAATTTTTTCTTTTTTCCAAGCCGACCAGAGAAACCAAAAGGCCAAAAAAACCACCGTTAAGTAAGCCAAAAATCCTACTAGGCCGGTATTGACCAAAATATCAAAATAAGCGTTGTGGGAACGGTCAAACCAGGATTCAACCGGATAAAGATCGGGGTTATAAAACTGATTAAAAACGACATAATAATTTTCCGGTCCCCAGCCAAAAATTGGCCGTTCTTTAAACCCTTCCCAACTCATCTTCCAGGCCAATAACCGAGTTTGAGCGGTAGCTTCGCTGATGCTGATATGAGTTACCCGATTTAAGGTAGGTCTGTTTTTGACAAAAGCAGAATCCCGATTTAACCAAATTAACCCGCCAATTAAAAAAAGAAAAACAAAAACGCCAATAGCGTATTTTTTTAATCGTTCCGGCCGCTTAAAGGGCAGCTGCGCTAAATCTTTTTGCCTGGCAAAAATAAAAAATAAAAACAGTAAAAAAAGACCCGCCAAAAAAGCTAGAACTGCTCCTCTGGTTTGAGTTTGATACATGACAAATAAATTCACCAAAATAACGACGCCGTAAAAACTTTTCCAGGCAACCGATCTTTTTTCCAACAAGAGCCACAGCGCAAAAAAAGCGTTAATCAGCAGATAGCCGGCTAAAAATGAAGCGTTGCCGATGGTGCCGTCAAAGCGCGTCCCGCCCGAGCTTGTAAAAATTCCTGTCATCTGCCCCAAGCCATAAAGCGCTTCCAAAAAGCTAACGACAATAGCAACGTTAAAAAATGAATACCATTCGTCTTTAGTTTTTAAAATATTGACGGCCAAAAACAAAAATCCGATATAATGCAAAATTGAAATCACGCCGGCCATGCGTTCATAATTTGACCAAAAGCTATGGAAAGCGTTAACGCCAAAAACCGAGCTTAACATCATTATGGCAAAATAAGCCAATAGCGCCCTGAACAACCACGAAGAGCGCGGCCGGTAGCGGGGATCTTTAAAAATCAAAAATAGGTATAGAGCAAAAATAATTTCCACGACTATCTGAAAAAACGCCTGTTTGGGAAAAATATAAGGGAAAATAAACTTGCTGCCAACTATCAACGGCATAAAAAGACAAGCGAAAAGACCATATTTGATGGTTGGCAGAAGCCAAGAAGACGAATAATTTTTAGTTGGTTTCGACATAACAATTAATTAAAAATGTAAATCTCAAAATATAAAATCGACGCATAGCGTCATCCTGAAGGAACGCAGCGACTGAAGGATCTAAAGATCCTTCGCTACGCTCAGGATGACAACAAGTTATCATTTTAACATTTTACATTGTCATTTTTCATTTTGATATTTAAATTTTAAATTATCTAATCTTTTCCCAATACGCCTTAACTTCTTCTCCCATTTTACCATCAATAACCAAAGCCCATGAAATCACTTCTTGTGCTTTATCCGCCTGCCCGGACAAGGCGTAGCCGGCGACCAAAATTAAATAAGCATCTTTTTTGTTCGGACTTAACTCTTTTATTTTGTTTCCCAGATTTATGGCTTCATTAATTCTTGACGAATCTTGACTGGAAAAATAAAGGTTGAGCCAAGCCAGGGCAACATAATTCCTGGCGCGATTTGGCGATTGCTCAATTATTTTTGCTAATTCGCCAGCCGCCGCGTTATAAAATTCTTCGTTTTGCGCCAACGCCGGATTTTGGCTGATTTTATCAATATAATCTATTGCGGCCTGATACGCAATCTCCGGCGAAGCAAAAGTGTTAAAAGATAG
>JAHKAK010000077.1 GCA_018826025.1 Patescibacteria group bacterium | reverse complement strand
GAGCCGATTACCCATTTTACGGATATTTGACTTCGGTGTCATTTTATATCGCAGAACCAATACCTCTTCGGTGTCATTTTAGAATGTTGAATACGTGAGTTTGACATTTTTTTGTTTTTTAATTTATTATATAGTGCGCCTGCTTGGATTTGAACCAAGGACCCCCAAATTATAAGTTTGGTGCTCTAACCGACTGAGCTACAGGCGCTCGCGGCCATATTTATCGGCAAGTATTTTCAGATTCATGAAGATTTTTTCCGTAAGCGGTACACCGCTAGCTCGTAAATTGCAGGTTCCATGGCCGAATGTGCCTTTATAATTTATTCTTTTGCTGGAGGTTTTTTTGATATAAGGGCAGGGGAATTGCGATTCAGGAATATTTAAAATTTTTGACCAATAAAATATTTCTTTTCTTGCATCCATATCATTATATAAATGCAAATAAGCGATCATTTTGTCCTTAGGAAAATCCAAACATTTATTGAGCCAGTAGATATAGAATTTTATGATCGCTGGGTTTGTATTGGAGACAGACAGTGAGCTCATTGTACATTTTGTACCTTCTCCCCAGTATAAACCCAGACCGATTAAAAATACTTCGCGATTTGTTAATGGCAATAAAATTTTTTTCTGTTTCGTGTAAATGGAATCTAATCGCCCTTGTCTTTTTTCTCTCATTGTTGCACGAAATTTTTCAATTCTTTGTTCGCTCCAGTCGCGTAGTTCCCTGATGCGTTGTTTAGACAGAGGATAATTTTTTAACCAAACGCTCAAAGTGCCTTTGCCGACCCCCAGGATCTTTTTTATTTGGCTGTAGCTCTGGCCTTGTTTGCGAAGAGTCAGCGCTTTTTCCCTGTCTTTAAATCTTGTCATATTCGGACTATTGAATATATTGTTAGTTAACTATATCTAATAGTTCGATTATACCATATTTTTTTGCAAGAACAAAGTCTTTTTTGCTTTTTACAAAGGATGGAGAATTTAGCCCTTCATCAACTCCTCAAACTCTTCCTTTTCAATAGTTTCCTTTTCAATTAACCGATTAGTTATTTTATCGAGTAGTGCTCGTTTATTGGTTAAGATTTTTGTGGCCATTGAGGCGGCACTATCAATAAAAGCATGGACTTCATTGTCAATCTCGGTCGCCACTTTTTCAGAATAATTTTTCTCGGTTGAAATTTCCCGGCCCAAGAAAATAAGATCTTCGGTCTCGCCAAAGGTTCTTGGTCCTAATTTTTCTGACATGCCATATCGCATCACGAGCCGCCGAGCTAAGTCAGTTGCTTTTTCCAGATCATTGCCCGCGCCGGTGGTGATTTCATTGAAAACTAATTTTTCGGCAAAATAACCGGCCAGCAGAACTGACAATTCTTCTTTGAATTCTGTTTTACTGTGCAGATGTTTATCAAATTCCGGCAATTTTAAAGTATAACCGGCAGCTTGCCCCCGTGCGATAATAGAAACTTTACGCACGGGATCGGTGTGGGGGAGAGAAGAGGCCACCAAGGCATGGCCGGCTTCGTGGTAGGCCGCAATTTTTTTCTCGTCGGTGGAAAGAATATGGCTTTTTCTCTCCGGACCCAGCAGGACTTTTTCGATGGAAGAAATTAAATCAATTATAGACACTTCTTTTTTGTTTTGCCGGGCCGCGGCAATAGCGGCTTCGTTGACCAGGTTCGCCAAATCCGCGCCAGAAAAACCCGGCGTGCGTTCGGCAATTTGCCGCAAATTAACATCTGGCGTCAAGGGCTTGTTTTTGGCGTGAATTTTTAAAATATCTTCGCGGTCGTTGATGTCGGGCAAGTCCAGCATAATTCGGCGGTCAAAACGGCCGGGCCGCAATAAGGCCGAGTCTAAGATGTCGGGCCGGTTCGTTGCCGCTAACACCACCACGCCGTTGTTTGGTTCAAAGCCGTCCATTTCCACCAAGATTTGATTTAAGGTTTGTTCCCGTTCGTCATGTCCGCCGCCCAATCCCGCGCCGCGTTGCCTCCCGATGGCATCCAATTCGTCAATGAAAATTATGCAAGGACTATTTTTTTTGGCGTTTTGAAATAAATCGCGAGTTCGCGCGCTGCCCACGCCCACGAACAGCTCCACAAATTCGGAGCCAGAAATATGATAAAAGGGAACATTAGCTTCGCCGGAAACCGCGCGCGCCAACAAAGTTTTACCGCAACCTGGCGGGCCAACTAGCAATACGCCCTTAGGGATCTTGGCGCCAATGGCAATGAATTTTTCGGAATTTTTTAAAAAGTCCACCACTTCAGAGAGTTCTTCTTTAGCTTCTTTGAGTCCGGCGATATCGGTAAAGCTGGATTGCTGTTTTTTATCTTCCGGCATAATGATACGCGCCAGGGATTTGGTAAAACCAAAGCCTTGGCCGCCCGCGCCTTGCTTAGCCTGGCGCATTATAAACCACAAAAATAAGCCCATTAAAGCCAATGGTAAGATAAACGGCACGATAATGCCGCCCAGCCACCATTTCCAGCCGCCCTGTTGCTCAATTGCAATTTGCACCGCTTGGAGTTTAGTTGAGTCCACGCCGTAATTTTTCAGAGACTCGGTCAGCCCGGATTCGGTTTCTTTGGTGGCGATCTTTTCGGTCTGGTCTTTGAGGGTGATTTTTAAATCTTGGTTGCTGACCGCGATTTTTTCCACTTGTTCCTGATTAATTTGCTGGGCCAGCTCGGTGAGCGAAATTTCTTGAGGATTATTTTGTGATGAATTAAACATCGAAAAAACACCGGAAATCAGGATGAAGAGAATAAGGATGATGAGAAAATTTTTGAGTAAATTTTTCATGGAGCGCTACGAAATATGAAAAGTATACGAAAACGCGAACAGGGCTGCGCCTTACGAATAAATACGAATATATTAATTTAATTTTCGTAATTTCGTAATAGTTTCGTATTTCGTAGCTAAATTATTCGGTTTTTAGAGCTTCGATTTCTGGCATAGATGCCTCCGTGGTTGATTGCGCTTTAGCCGTGTTTTCCGGCCGCACCAGCGACAAAGCCATTTTATGCACGAGCGGCTCAATGGAGACGATTTTGAATTGGTATTTTTGGTTAATTTGGAGTTCTTGGCTCATATTTTCCAGTGAGCCGAAATCCGAAACGTGCGCCAGGCCATGGATATCTTTATCTAATTGCGCGAAAGCGCCAAAGGGATTGATTTTGGTGACAATTGCTTCTATAATCTGGTCTTTGGCGTATTTATCGTCAATATCTTGCCACGGATCTTTCTTTAGAGCTTTAAGCGACAGCGACAGGCGGTCTTTTTCAATGCCGATGATTTTGGCGGTGATTTTTTGCCCCGGGTGCAGGAGTTGTCTGGGGTCTTCAATCAATTGCCAGTCAATTTCGGAAATATGGATTAAGCCTTCAACCATTTCCGGCTTGGCTTGATTTTCAGTGCCTTTCAGCGGAAAGCGGACGAACGCGCCAAAGTCTACCACGCCGGAGATTACGCCTTCTACCAAGTCGTTGAGCTGATATTGCGTTAGCGCTTGGCGGACTTTTTCTTCGCCCACGGCTTTTTCCGAGACGATTAATTTTTGCTGGCTTTGGTCCGCGTCTAAAATTCGCACAGCCAATTCTTTGTTTAGGAATTTATTTAATTCCTGCAGAATTTTATTTTTATCGCCGTCTTCCACCCGCGGGTAGTGTTCGGCCGAGAGCTGAGAAACTGGCAAAAAGCCAGCCACGTTGTTTAGTTCAATCATTAGCCCGCCGCGGTTGGCCGCGGTCACCTTGGCCTTGACGATTTCTTGGCCAGTCATCATTTTTTTCAGGACATCCCAAGATTGTTCGCGGTGCGCCGCTTGCAAAGAGAGCTCAATAAAACCATTGGTGTTTTCTTCTTCCAGCACCATGGCCGAGATAGTGTCGCCCGGTTTCAAACTTTTTATTAAATTACGGTTTTCTTTAATTTCCCGGCCCAGCAGCACCCCCGTGCCCGCCGCGCCCAAGTCAATAAAAACCGTGTCGCGGCCAACTTCCAGGATTTGGCCGCTGATGATTTCGCCAAGTTTTGGGGTTTTGGGGGACTGGGCCAGCAGGCCCGTCATCGCTGATTTTTTTACGTCTACCGTTGTTTTAGTTGATTTAGCTGTCATTTTATTTTTAAATTACCCGATCAATCATTCGGCGCTTACGAGTGTTTATATCCTATTACGTTTTCCATAGAGTCATTACCACGGATTCACGCGGATTTGCACACGGATACGGCGGAGAAGATCAGGCAACGTAAACGCTGTTTTTTAATGATTATTTACCCTGTTAAATAATTTGCTTCGCAAATTAAAATCCGCAGGATTTTATTTAACAGGGTGAATTTTTCAGCGTTTAATACGCAGTTAGTATAATATATAAAATTGATTATTGCAAGTGCTGATTTGGCTTTGGCCCCGTATAGAAGTTCAGCCGTATTATTCGGTTATTCGGGTAGGCGGGCGATTTCGCCTGCGGCCAGCTAAGCTGGCCTGCGGCTTTTTATGAGGTATAATAAAAATTGTGGTTAACTTCTAACGGGGTGTACAGGTGGAAAAAATTATGATAAAATGATAATAAATGCAAAGTGTAAATCTCAAAATGTAAAATTCAGGTATCCCGCTTCGCGGGATTGATTTTAGTATTTTACATTGTCAT
>JAHKAK010000076.1 GCA_018826025.1 Patescibacteria group bacterium | reverse complement strand
GTTCGGAATTTTGCCTTGCGGCTACCCACTTGTGTAACAAGCCGAAATTCATAAGAGGCTCTTGGCAGTTGAGGCTTTGGGTGATATCATAAATTTATGACGCAGACCGATAACAATAAAAAACTAAATCAAGCCGAATTATCTTTTTGGTTTAGTTTTTATTTTGCTGGCTAAGAAGGTCGGTTTTTTCGCGGTTTGAAGTGTAAAATAATTTTAGCGAAAAGGACTGGCCTTCAAGAGCCGGTTTTTTAGTTTAGTAATTAGTTCCTTAACAAGTTAATGAATAACTTAATAAATTTATCAAGCAAGGAGGATCTTATGGGCTGTCGAAGGCATAAAGGGTCTCATTTTTGGAGGTGCCGGAAATGTGGATGTGAAAAAAATGTGCAAGGCAAATGCCGTAGGTGCGGTTGTCCCTACCAAGAGAGCCAGAAAATTAAGGTAAGAAACAACAATTATGGTCAACCAAAAGTAAAAGAGAGGCAGGCGGAAAGAAATTCGGCGTCGGAAGTTCAAAGGCCTAAAGGAAGCGGGAAAAAAATAAATGTCAGAAAAATGGTAAAATTACATAGGAGGATGGTAATTGCTGCTTGTTTGTCCGCTTCAAAAAATTACGCGGTTGCCGCCAATATTTAGCGGTAAATTTTTATTTTGGCTAACGAGGATGATGCGTCCCGTAAGACGGGACATATCATCCGAGCGAAGACAAAATACAGGGTTTTTAATACCCCGCCGCTCTGCGGCGGTTGGGATATTCCTTTTTTGAGTCTAGGGCTCTGCTCTGGGGCTTGATACCCTTTATTAAGCAAACAAAAAAGCCCTTGGCACGAAGTCGGGGCTTTTCTATTTAGTTTGACATATTTTTCGGCCGGTGATATTTTGTGATAAAGGTTCTTTTTTTATGTTTTCAAGAATAATAAACTAAACCGCTAACAAAAAAGGAGGTTGGCTATGAAACAGGGGGAGAGTATTGCAGGTTCTTGTAGACGTGAAAATGCCAGATGTCGGGCTTGCGGCCACATTGAGCATGTTTGCTCACGGTTTAAGGAACTTCGGCGATGTCCCAATTGCGCCAGTAGCGAATTGGAGAAAGTCTTTTGGTGGTACGGCATGCCGTTACCGGCAGTCGTTTTGGGAAAACGGCTGGCCGATGGCCGGAAGGTGGTGCCGAAGTTTTTCGTGGAGGTGCACGCCAATTTGAATCCGGTTGCTGGCGGCGACTCATTCCTTTCGTGGCTCGCGGCCGAAGGATGGTTCAGATCGCAAGGCTGGGAGATGGTGGATAATGCGGAGTGGGAAGAATACAGTGAGCGGATAGAAGAATCCGGAACTGGGAAAGTCCTGTGTTTTAAAAAATGGTTTTAAAAAACAAAAAAGCCCTTGGCACGAAGTCGGGGCTTTTCTATTTGGCGGGCAAGCGAAGAGTTGAAAAAAAGTTTATCTGGTCGGGGTGCGGGGAGTTGAACCCCGGTAACAAGACCCCCAGCCTTGTGTAATGCCGTTATACTACACCCCGGAAACTAAAATGTTCGTCCCGCGAGGCGAGACGAACGAGATCCTTCGTCGCCCCAGAGGGACTTCTCAGGATGACGCTACGCGTCACTTTTTATTTATTGTTTTGATGCATTGAGCGCAGGCTTTGACGCGTTTTCCCCGTAAAGGGGCGTGGCCCCCACGGCGTAAAGCCGCGTTGCGGCCACGCCGCTCTACGCGGGGCTTTACGCCCGACGTTAAACGTATCCATTGCAAATTGGGATATTTTCGGATCTTACAAGTCGGGTTAAATTTGCCGCGGAGTTTAACGAGCCGCGTGGACATTTGCGAGCCCTTGCCGCAAATAGAGCAGGTTCTTGGCATACTAGCAACAATTGTCATTCCGGCCTTGAGCCAAGCTAAGCTTGGCCTTGAGCCGGAATCCAGGTTAATTAAATCCCTCCCAACCTCCCTTTATGGAAAGGGAGGAGTAATCCTGGATTCCCGCTTTCGCGGGAATGACAAAAAATAATTATTCAATAGCTTTTAATTCATCTGAAAGTATGATACATTAAAAACAACTAAAATGCAAGCCTAAATTTTTTGTAATTATTTGTAGAGTATTAATTTGTAGCTTTTTGTAGCATGGATTTTCAAAGCGCTTTATTTTTGTACGTCATCATAATTTTGTCGGCAATTTTGCACGAATACGCCCACGCCTGGGCGGCTCTTAGGCAAGGAGACTCAACCGCCAAATACGCGGGGCGATTAACGCTGAATCCGATGGCGCATATGGATTTATGGGGGACGGTGCTGATGCCGCTGGCGTTGCTTTATTTTTTCGGCATGTTTTTTGGCTACGCCAAGCCCGTGCCGATAAATCCGTATAATTTTCGCGACCAGCGGCAAGGAATGATTGAAGTTAGTTTGGCGGGCGTTGGCGCGAATTTTTTGGTGGCCATAGTTTTGGGATTATTCGTTCGTTTTATGCCGGGATTTTTTCTCAATCCGTTTTTACTGTTTGTCATTATTGTTAACATTTGGCTTGGACTTTTCAATTTGCTGCCCTTTCCGCCGCTGGACGGTTCAAAATTATTAATCGCTTTGGCGGATATCAACATGAGCCGTTATTCGCGGGTGATTGAATTTTTAAGCCAGCCCATTGGCATCATCATCGCGATTTTTATTGCCATGACTTTTCTGCCGCGTTTGAGTAATTTTATTTTAAGGTTGATTGTGGGATAAGTTTGGCGCGTGTTAGCCTTGACAAATTATTTTTGGTCTGATAAATTAGAGATACACTTGTTAGAAAAACTTGGGTTGCCCCGCAACTACGGGGGGATAAAACATGGCGCATGTCGTGTTTTTAATT
>JAHKAK010000075.1 GCA_018826025.1 Patescibacteria group bacterium | reverse complement strand
TTAGAGCGTCGCATTTATTCACCCCGTTGAAACTTTTGGACGGTTAGCTCAGCGGCAGAGCATTGCGCTTACATCGCAAGGGTCGCAGGTTCAAATCCTGCACCGTCCACAATTGTCCAAAAGTTTTTACGGGGCAAGCCGAGTGGGCCGTAGGTTCAATCCCTACATTGCCCACTGAATAATAAAATTATCACTTGCAACTTATCACTTATCACTTTTTGCCGGGGTAGCCAACTTGGTGACGGCGGAGGTTTGAAAAACCTTTCATGTCGGTTCGATTCCGACCCCCGGCACATAAAAAATTTAAAATTAAAATATCAAAATGTAAAATTTTGGTGTTGCGCTTTGCGCGACAAAATAAATAAATCCCGCTTTAGCGGAATACCTGAATTTTTAACTTTTAATTTTTACTTTTTAATTTATTCATGCGGGTGTAGCACAGTGGTAGTGCGCTTGCTTGCCAAGCAAGATATGGCGGTTCGATCCCGCTCACCCGCTCCGCGTAAAATGTCTCGCGTTGCTCGCCATCACGCGGCACGCCACAGACAATAAACAATTACTTCTCGCCCCGTTATCTCTCTTTAGCGAGATTTTACAGGGTCGCCCGCTCCATAAAACCAAAAAACCCCGAAAAGGGGTTTTTTGGTTTGCGAAATATTTCGTAAATACTACCTCACGGCCTCTTTCAACGCCTTGCCCGCGCGGAACTTTGGCGCTTTCATGGCCGGAATCTGAATCTTAGCGCCGGTCTTGGGATTAACCCCCTGACGAGCCTTACGATTGGAAATTAAAAACGCGCCAAAACCGGTAAAAACAATTTTCTCGCCTTTTTGCAAGGCCTTGGTGATTATTTCCAGCAAACTCTCAATGATTTCATCAGTTTGCTTTTTGGACAAACCGGTTTTATTGGCAACGGCTTCAATAACTTGATCTTTTGTCATAAAAAATTAAAAATTGAAAAATCAAAGTGTAAAATGACAACGTAGAGTTGCGTGGCAACCACGTTGCTTTACGCAATGTAAAATTTTAAAATAAATTAACCATAAAATTTTACATTTTAAACTGTCATTTTTCATTTTGAGATTTACATTTTACATTTTTTCTCTCGACCTTTTCCCCTCCAAATTTACTATTATAGTATAACTTAAACGCTGTCGTGACACAACATTCCTACACTAAAACTTCGTCTTGATAAACTATCCGGCGCACTCGGGATATATTTTTAGCCAAACCGGTTTTATCATCCAGCTCCAGCAAAACAGCATTAATTTCCATCTGACGGCCCAGCGCCGGATCCATTCTAAATAAACGTTGGGTTAAAAATCTTTTTATCACAATGTCTTTATCCGCGCCCAACACCGAATCCATAACGCCCACCATGCCAACGTCGGAAATAAAAGCTGAGCCCGCCGGTAAGATTTTTTCATCGGCCGTTGGCACATGAGTATGCGTGCCAAGAAGCGCGGAAATTTGACCATCCAACCACCACCCCAGCGCCGCTTTTTCGGAAGTCGCCTCGGCGTGAAAATCTAAAATTATCGCATCTACTTTTTCGCTCCCCTGCTCCTGCCCAGCCAAAGAATAATCTTCCAACAATTCCTTTACGCGAACGAACGGATCATCAAAATCATGCCTCATAAAAACGCGGCCGATTAAACTTATTAATAAAACGCGCTTGGCGCCAACAATGATAATCGCGCTGCCCCGCCCAGCCACATCCCCCGGCCAATTAAGCGGCCTCAAAACCGGCAAAGACGCATCTGCTAAAAGTTCTTCGCTGCCGCCCAGGGCAAACGCGTGGTCGCCGCCGGTTAGATAATCAACACCCGCGGCCAAAATCTCTTTTGCTCCTTCTTCGGTCAAACCCTGGCCGTGCGCCGCGTTTTCCCCATTAGCTAAAACCAAATCCGGCTCAAATTCTTGCTTGAGCTGTGGCAAAATTTGCTTTACCGCTTGCCGGCCAGCCCGGCCAACAATGTCGCCGAAGAATAATATTTTCATATATCCTACAAATTACGAATTACCGCTAATTACAGATAAAAAAGATTCCAAACTTTAAGCGAAGGATTAATTTTCCAAAACGCTCAACTTTTAAGCGAGGTTGCCCGCCGAGAAAAATGTGTCGCAGACGCCTCCGCTACTTTGTCTGATTATCTTTCAAGAGGCGGCGAGACACAAGCCGCGGCTGGTTGTAAAATTTGTACTGGCACTCGTAGCCGACGGCGGTTTTTCGAAGCGGGCGCCGAGTAACTTTCTATCTCGCGTATTCTATCGTCCGTGTCTCTCTGATCACCGTCACTTTAATTTCGCCGGGATACTGCAATTCCTGTTGAACGCGAAGCGCCACATCCCGCGCTAATTTTCTGGCGGCTAAATCGTCAATTTTTTCCGGCTGAACAAAAATTCTTATTTCGCGTCCCGCCTGAATGGCGTAGGATTTTTCCACGCCCTCAAAAGAATTGGCTACTCTTTCCAGCTCTTCCAAGCGTTTCAAGTAAGCCTCTAAAGTATCTTTGCGCGCGCCCGGCCTGGCCCCAGAAATTTGGTCGGCTACCTGAACGATCACCGCTTCCAGGCTTTCATAAGGATGCTCTTCGTGGTGCGACTGCATCGCCTTGATAACCTCATCAGGCATATTGAATTTTTGCAAAATCATTTTGCCAATTTCCACGTGCGACCCCTGAACTTCGTGCGTCACGGCCTTGCCAATGTCATGAAGCAGGCCCGCTTTTTTAGCTAAATTAACATCCGCTCCGACTTCCGCGGCAATGGAAGCGGCCAAGTGCGCCACCTCCAACGAATGCAACAAAACATTCTGGCCATAGCTGGTTCTAAAGCTTAACCGGCCCAAGATCCTAATCAGCTTCGGGTCAAGTCCGGCCACGCCTGTATCATAGGCCGCGGCTTTGCCCGCTTCGGCAATTTTTTCGCCAATTTCCTCTTTAGCCTTCTCTACCATGTCTTCAATTCTGGCCGGCTGAATGCGACCGTCCGACATTAACCTCTCCAAGGCTACCTTGGCAATCTGCCGGCGCACCGGATCAAACGCGGAAAGCACAATGGCGCCGGGCGTGTCATCAACGATAATTTCCACGCCGGTTAACCTTTCCAGCGTTTTAATGTTCCGTCCCTCTTTGCCAATGATTCGCCCCTTCAGGTCGTCCGACGGCAAAGCCACGGAAGAAGTGGTGATTTCCGCGCTTTGCGAAGCGGCGTAACGCTGCATGGCGTAGGTTAAAACATTACGCGCTTTTTTCTCCAACTCCTCTTTCCCTTCCTGCTCTAATTTTTGTATTCGTTCCAGCAAAACCGTTCCCTGCTCTTTTTCCACCTGCGCCATTAATTCTTCCTTAGCTTGCTCCACGCTTAATTTCGCCACCCGCTCAAGTTCTTTTAGCTTCTGCGATTGCAACTGCGCCAAATCCTCTTTTATTTCTTTAACTTTTTCCACTTTTTCAGCCACTTCCTCGTATTTTTTATCCAATTCCTGAGACTTAACCTCCAGCGATTGTTCTTTTCTTTCCAAGCGGTCTTCCAAGCGCATGATCTGCTGCTGGCGATCTTTTTGCTCCTGTTTGGCCTCTTCCAAAATCTTAATCGCTTTATCTTTAGCCCGAATTTCTATTTCCTTAGCTTCGCGCTTAGCCTCTTCAGTCATTTTAACAAGCCTCGCTTCAAGACTGCCGGCTTGTTTTCTGGCAATACTTTGGCGCGATAAATAACCTAAAACAGCCCCGGCGATTAACGCGCCGATTCCAATAATAATTGAGATTAAACTTAAGTCCATAAAGTTAGAGCCTAGCCCTAACCGATTTGAGTATAACAAACAAGAAATATATTGTTCGAGTAAGTCTGCCCCGCATCTGCGGGACAGGACGCATCGAGAACTAATTATCAGAACTTCTCGACTCCAGTTTACCCTGAGCTTGTCGAAGGGCTCGAAGAATAATATGACCGTTTGTAAAATACTTCTAGAATTTGATTTGCCCTAATTCGCTTTCTTGAGTATCTTATCCACCACGCCGTATTGCTTAGCTTCCTCAGCCGACATAAAAAAATCGCGGTCTGTGTCTTTCTCCAGACATTTGATATCCTGGCTAGTATGCTTAGCCAAGATCTGGTTCAGGCGATCCTTCACTTTAAGGATTTGCCGAGCGGCAATGTCAATATCCACCGCCTGCCCTTCAACTCCCCCCATAACTTGATGCAGCAAGACCTCGGAATTTGGCAAAATATAGCGCTTGCCCTTGGCTCCCGCCGCCAGTAACACCGCTCCCATGGAAGCGGCAATGCCAATACAAATCGTGGAAACATCAGACTTGACGTATTGCATGGTGTCGTAGATGGCGAGTCCCGCCGTGACAACTCCTCCGGGGCTGTTGATGTAAAGCTGAACGTCTTTTTTGGGATCTTGCGAATCCAAAAATAAAAGCTGCGCGATAACGGCGTTCGCTACCGCGTCATTGATCGCTCCGCCCAAAAAAATTATTCGCTCTTTAAGCAACCGCGAATAGATATCATAGGCCCGCTCGCCAAATGGCGATTTTTCTATGACCGTCGGAATCAAATTCATAAATGGTCAAAACCTAACTCTCTATAATTAATAATTTTATGCTATTTTTCGCATTCGTAATCGCTTACAAATGCGAAAAAGGACACAAAAAATATATTTACTCCTCCCTTTTCGTAAAGGGAGGTGGAGAGGGATTTACTCCTCCTCTTAATTTAAGAGGAGGTAGGGAGGAGTTATAATTTTATACAGACTCTTATCATAACTCACCCTAACCCTCTCTTATCTTAAGAGAGGGAATCATTTTCGTACTTTCGTATGTTTTTCGTATTTCGTAGCCACCTCACATCTTTTCCAACGCTTCAAAAACCTTTTCGTTTTTTAGCCTTCCTTTAGTATATTCCATGAGTTGCGCCATGTCAATTTTGGCTTTTACCGCTTCCCAGTCCGGATAATGTTTAATAATATGGTTCATTTCTTCTTCCGCCTCTAAATCCGCGACGACGATCTTTTCCGCCTCCGCGATCTGCTGCAAAACGAGCCCGGCCTGCGCTCGCTCTTTGGCCTTAAACAGCCATTCTTTTTTCATTTCTTCCCCGGTTTTTTTGATATTTTTTAGATATTCTTCATATGCCAAGCCCATCTGTGTCAAATTCGCCTTAAATTCATCTTCCATTTTATGGAGCTCAGCTTGGACCATAATCTCAGGTAATTCCATTTCGGATTTTTTCACGATGGCCTGCAAAACTTTCGCTCGCCAAGCTTCTTTATCTTGCCGCTCTTTTTCTATGATTAACC
Source organism: Patescibacteria group bacterium (assembly GCA_018826025.1). GTDB lineage: Bacteria > Patescibacteriota > Minisyncoccia > Portnoybacterales > GWB1-42-6 > UBA8475. Next base: position 8,441 of record JAHKAK010000075.1, on the reverse strand, counting down.
CTTCTTTAACGTTTTTCTTTAAAGCTTCTAAATTCTCAAATTTTCCCAGCGACTTAGCAAACTCATCATTAAGCTCAGACATTTGCGGCTCTTGCACCAAATTCATTTTTACCGTAAAATCCACCAATTTGCCGGCCAGATTTTTGCTGGCAAAATCATCCGGAAAAATTAAACTAAAATTTTTATTTCCACCCTCTTTCAAGCCGATCAATTGATCTTCAAATCCGGGCACAAATTTTCCCTCGCCAATAAGCAAGGGATGATTTTTGCTCTCGTCCAGCTTAGCTGGACTCTCGCCATTCTCAATGGTTTTGCCTTCTTGCCTAGCCGTAAAGTCAATTTCCACTCTGTCCCCTGGCTGCGCGGGGCGGACGACCGTGATATATTTTGTCCTTGATTTTTGCAGCCAATTCAGCGAATCCTGAATTTCTTTTTCTTCAACCTTAAGCTGGTCTTTGGTTTTGGGCTTGTCGGCTTGGGCAATTTTTTTATAGTCCGCTAATTTTATGGGCGGCAAAACCGCGGTCTTGATTTTAAATTCAAAAGGATTGCCAATCGCGACTTTTAAAACTTGCACTTCGGGCCGGCCAATGGCGTCAATGTTTTTTTGTTCCAAGACTTTGGGATACGTCCGGCGCACGGCCAAATCCGCGGCCGCCTCCAGCAGGCGACCCTGCCCGATTTTTTGCTCCACCATTTCTTTAGGCGCCATGCCCGGCCTAAACCCTTCTATTTTCACTTCCCTGCCCAATTCCCGCGTCGCCTCATCAACAAACTTGCCCCAGGCAATGGGATCAAGTTCAATTAAAATTTCTACTTCGGATTTGGGAAGATTTTTAATTTCAGTTTTCATAATTTTTTAACCAGAGAATGAAACTTTGACAAACTATATATTTATGATAACCTGTCATATCAGCTAAATTCTAGCTGAAATCTGATCTTTAAGGAGGGTGAGTATGAAAGTAAAAGCGGTATATCGCGACCCAAAGGCAAATCCTTTCGAGCAAAGACTTTCAACGGTTATAAGCGCCGAGGTTCTCGACGGGACACCGAAAGAAAAATTGGAAAAATGGGCCAAAGAGGCAACGCCAAAGGGATTGGAATTCGTCGATGTGGTCATGGAAGACGGCTCTCCCATCAAATAACTCACAAATAAGTTCTTCTGCTAGACCACCGCTGGTTAATCAATAAGATTGACCAGCGTTTTTTATTTTTACTTCTTCAAAGCCATTTTCTTTTTATACTCCTCGCTACTCATAATCATTCTCATGTCCAGTATTTTTTCAGTAAATTCAATGCCGTTGAGATGGTCGTATTCGTGCTGAATTACGCGGCTAAGCATTCCGCTTGCTTCCAGCTTAAATTTATTACCACTTTCATCAAGAGCTTCAATGATTATTTTTTCTGGTCGTTTAACGGGAGCAAAAAGCTTAGCGTAAGCCACACTTCCACAACCTTCATAAATAACTACTTCTTTTTTTGATGACCAAACAATTTTAGGATTTATATATACCCTGAGCTTATCTTTTTCCAAATTACGGTATTTTGTTTTTCTTACTTCTGTTACAAACACCCTAAGCTTTTCACCAATTTGAGAAGCCGCTATCCCTATCAAATTATGATAACGCATTGAATCAATTAAATTTTTGATGGCTCTTCGCGTTTCTTCAGAGTCAATTTTAGCAACGAATTTAGATTTTCGGCTTAAAATGGGATTTCCAATCTGTATTACTTCTTTAATAATCATAAAGTTTTAAATCTACCCCAACTCTCAGAGTTAAGCTCAGCTTTGCCTTTACAAAGTAGGGAGAGAATTTGGTTCCTCCCTTTTTAAAGGGAGACTTGGAAGGATTTAGCTTCTATTTAATCAACTTCCTCCCCTCCGGATTTTTTAAGTAATTATTTTTGGTTATCACCGGCCGGCGCAAGCGTTTTTCCAATTTTTTACGCGCGCCACCAGCGATGTTACCGCCCGCCTTGGCGTCGCTTTTCAACTTGGGCACGCCTTGAGAATCTTCCACGCGATGAATTTCGGTGGTGGCGCGCTCGCCCAGCATCGTAAAGATCAGCTCAAAATCATTCATATGGTCGCGCAAATTTTCGCGTTTCAGCCCTTTCAGTTTTTTGTATTCTTTGGGGATCATCCCGAAAGTCGCTTTGGAAATTTCCGCGGTCAAAATTTCATATTCTCTTTTTTCTCTCGCTCCCCGTTTTTGCCACTCATCCGTCAATTCTTCGCGAATCGCGATCCCGCGCATTCGTTTTTCAATCCAATCTTCACTATATCCTTTAAGTTTATACAATAATCTGGTGCGCTTGGTCGCCAATTCCGGATCTTCAATTTCTTGTATTCTTTCATAGCCGACTTTGGCCAGCCAACGCTTAAGCGGTTCTGCTTTGGGCGACGGGATGGATTGAACTATGCGAAACATGCCCTCGGTATTAGCGCAGTCGGTTTCGTAAAATTTTCCATCAGAAGACTGCAACTTCAGTTGTCTACAAATTGTAGATAACTGAATTCCATCATCACTTTTAACCCTGTTTTTCATAGCATTCCAATAAACACTTGGTTTTACGCTACCCGTCAACGCTTCAACCACATCTACAACCGAAAACCACCATTCATTTTGATAAAGAATTCTCCTGATTTTGTTGCCCTTGAATATGGCAATTTTTGTATTGGTATTTAAGTCCTCCTTCTGCATATTATTAAACCAAGAATGACACCATTAATAATGCAACTATATTTATTATCTTAATCACCCCGTAAAAATCGCTACGCGATTCACGGGGCAAGTCGGATTAAACTAAGAAGCTAACCATCAACAACGCCACAATATTTATTATCTTAATCATGGGATTAATGGCCGGGCCGGCCGTGTCTTTATAGGGATCGCCGACCGTGTCACCGGTAACAGCCGCTTGATGCGCCGGCGAGCCCTTGCCGCCGTAATGACCTTCTTCAATGTATTTTTTCGCGTTGTCCCAAGCCGCCCCTCCCGAAGTCATAGATATAGCCACAAATAAACCAGTAACAATTGAGCCAACTAACAACCCGCCCACTGCCTTGGGGCCCAGCAACAAGCCAATGATGATTGGCGCCAGCACCGGAATTAAAGCCGGCAAGATCATGGCGCGAATCGCGGCGCGGGTCACAATATCCACGCATAAGCCATACTGCGGCTTAGCCGTGCCGTCCATAATGCCTTTAATTTCCTTAAACTGCCGCCGCACTTCTGTCACCACCGCCGCGGCCGCTTTGCCCACCGCCTGCATAGCCATGGAACCAAAAAGATAAGGCAAAAGACCGCCAATAAATAATCCAATAATGACGATGGGATCGCTTAATTCAAAAGTGATGATTTCGCTCCCCATTTCGGAAATTTCCTGCGAGAACGAAGCAAATAAAACCAGCGCCGCCAACCCGGCCGAAGCAATGGCATAGCCCTTAGTCACGGCCTTAGTTGTGTTGCCGACCGCGTCTAAAGCATCAGTAATTTTACGCACGCTTTCTGGCAAATTCGCCATCTCGGCAATGCCACCCGCGTTATCGGTGATAGGGCCAAAAGCATCCACTGCCACGACAATTCCGGCCATGGAAAGCATGCTCATCGCGGCCAAAGCCACGCCATAAATTCCCGCCAAATAATAAGAAACAAAAATTCCTGCGCAAATTAAAACTACGGGCAACGCGGTTGATTGCATGGAAACAGCCAAACCCGTGATAATATTGGTGCCGTGTCCCGTGGTTGAAGCTTGCGCGATGGATTTGACTGGCTTGAAACTCTTGGAAGTATAATATTCAGTGATTAAGACCATCCCCGCGGTCACCACCAGTCCAACAATAGTTGCCAAATACAGCGGCCAAAATTTAAACTCGCTGTCAACCACATTTTTAGTTAACTGCTGAATTACCGGATAAAAACCAATAGCCGCCAAAATCGCCGAGGCCGCCAATCCCTTATAAAGCGCGCCCATAATATATTCTTTTTTGCCGAGTTTCACGAAGAAAAATCCGGCAATGGAAGCAATAATGGAAATTGCGCCCAAGGCCAACGGCAACAAAATCGCATTGGCAAAACCCGGAAACAATAAATTTCCTAAAATCATTGCCGCGATCGCGGTGACAACGTATGTTTCAAATAAATCCGCGGCCATGCCGGCGTCGTCCCCCACGTTATCGCCCACGTTGTCGGCGATCACCGCCGGGTTTCGCGGGTCATCTTCCGGAATGCCCGCTTCCAATTTACCGACCAAATCCGCGCCCACATCCGCGCCCTTAGTAAAAATGCCGCCGCCCAAACGAGCAAACACCGAGATTAAACTGCCGCCAAAACCCAAGGCTACCAAAGCTTTCAAATCATTAGTTAACCAATAAAATAAGGCCACCGAAAAAAGCCCAAGACCCACGACCAACAAACCCGTCACGGTTCCGCCTTCAAACGCCACTGTCAAGGCGCGAGTCAAACCGCTTTTGGCCGCTTGCGCGGTCCGGGAATTGGCGCGCACCGCCACGTTCATGCCGATGTAACCAGCCAAGGCCGAAGCTATTGCGCCAAATAAAAATCCGATCATCGTCGTCAAATTAAAAAAATACCAAAGCACGCCAGCAATCACCACTGCCACCATGGCCACGGCCCGGTATTGCCGGTTCAAATAAGCTTTGGCGCCCTCACGAATAGCTTGAGCAATTTCCAGCATTTTACCTTCGCCGGCCGGATATTTCATAATCTTGGCGGCTAAATACGCGGCAAACGCCATTGCCAGTAAACTCGCAATTACGGAAAAAAGTTGAATAGTCATAAAACAAAATTTAAAATTCAAAAATCAAAATGCAAAATTTTGGTATCCCGCCCGCGGCGGGATTTATTTTAAATTTTACATTGTCATTTTGAGATTTGCATTTTACATTTTTAATTAATTTAGAGCGCCACCACCTTCTTCTTCCTTCCCCTCTTATCTTTTGGCTTCGCTTTTTCTTCCGCGACAATACCCACTTCTTTTGGCGCGTCTTTGGTTTCTTCAATGCTTTCTGGCTTATCTGCTTTTTCCGTTTTCTCCCCTTCTTCCCCTTCCCCTTCTTCTGCTTCTTCTATCACGCTTTTCCCTATCACGTCAATTTTCCATTCGCTTAGCTTGGCGGCTAATCGCACATTCTGTCCGCGCTTGCCAATGGCCAATGATAATTGGTCCTCGGGCACCATCACTTTGGCGACTTTCTGCTCCAAATTAACTTCCACCCCCACTACTTTAGCCGGCGCTAAAGCAAAAGCGATAAATTTAGCTGGGTCCTCCGACCACTCAATAATATCAATTTTTTCTCCGCCCAGCTCATTAATGACCGCCTGCACCCGCGTGCCTTTCTGGCCAACGCAGCTGCCAATCGGATCCACTCCCGGCTCGGTCGCGGTCACCGCAATTTTGGAGCGCGCCCCTGCTTCGCGGGCAATGGCTTTAATGGCCACGGCGCCAGACGCGATTTCCGGCACCTCTAATTCAAAAAGTTTAGTCAGCATTTTGGCGCTGGCGCGCGATAAAATAATGTTCGGGCCGCGCGTTTCTTTTTGCACTTCCAAAATTAAAATACGTAGGCGCTGGCCCAAACGATATCGCTCGCCCTGAATTTGCTCTTCGGGAAATAAAACGCCCGTGGTCTTGCCAATATCAACAAACACCGCACCTCGCTCAATGCGCTGCACAATGCCCGAAACCACTTCCCCTTCGCGCTCTTTAAACTCATCAAAAATCGTCTCCCGCTCGGCCTCGCGGATGCGCTGAATGATAACCTGCTTGGCGGTCTGCGCCGCGATGCGGCCAAAATCCGTGCGCGATTCCAATCCGATTAAAAACTCTTCGCCCGCCTTAATTTTTTTATCACTTTTTTTGGCTTCGTCCAGCATAATATGCTTTTCCTCGTTGAAGCGGAGTTTTGGCTCGCCCGCCTCATCCTCTTCCCTGCTCTCCCTCACTTCTTCACCGCGCTGGCGCGCGGCTTCCGCGGCCAAGCGCTCGGCCTCAATTTCCTCTTCGGTCTTTATCATGCTCTCATCCAAAACAAGTTTGACTTGGAAAATCTTAACCTCGCCCGTGTCCAAATCAAAAACAGCCCTAATATTCTGGCCTTTGTGGCCGTAGTCTTTTTTATACGCCGCGGCAATAGCCACCTCAATGGTTTCCATCACCTTCTCTTTGGCGATGCCCTTCTCCTCGCAAATTTGATCTATGGCTGACGCGAATGATTGTCTATCCATGAATTTAGAAGCAAGTTTACGCAAGGCATAAAACGCAAGTTTACCCCGTTAGAAGTTCAGCCGGCATTAGCTTAATAAGGGGCTCTCGGGCGAATCGCCGGCGGCTTGCTTTAGCGGTATTAAAAAGTTTATGTTTAAACTTCTGACGGGGTTTACGCAAATTTTGCGTATATTTTTGCAGAGCTAAGCTCAGCTTTGCGCGTATTTAGTTGCGTTTATTTGCTTCTATATTTAAAAAAATCGGCCCGTTCAAAACGGACCATAAAAACCCTTATCCACAAGCTATTTCTATCCTACCACCACCCCTATTGTCTGTCAAACCCTGTTAGAAGTTTACTACGATTTCTGTATTGCTTCGTTAAAAGCCGCAGGCGAAATCGCCTTCTTACTTGGGTAATAGATAATATGGTTGAACTTCCTAACAGGGTCAATAATATGCCCTCTTTCAACGGCTCAACGGCTCAACCCGTTGAGCCGTTGAGACATCCCGCATTCCGCTTGCCCACCGAAGCCTGCGGGCGAAGGTGGGGACGTCGGATGTCCCGCCTACGGCCCAGGCTACGGCGGACAGGCAAAATATTAACTCTAGGCGCTCAGCCCCGCCTCGGCGGGGCTGAGCGCCACCACCATAATTTTTGTAGTAATTCGTAGTAATTTAATTTTGTAGTATATTTGTAGCAAATAAAAAAGCCCCGGGCCGAGACCACGGAGCTACATGAAAAAACTTACTGCGACGAATACGCTTCTGCGATGAGGGGCACCATATGCTTCGGGACCCTAACCTTATTGTCGACCCTGACAAGCACCAGCTTAATTTTTTTGGTCAGGTCGCCGGGAATGCTTATTTTTCTACCGCAAAACCCACAATTGCGCCACTCGTTTGGACCTTGGAACGAAATTCTTTTTATCTCTTCGCCACAAGCCGGACAATGACCAATTTTTCCCTCTACCTTCTTTACCATGGCCTCCTCCATTTTCACACAGAAAAATCTAATTGTCTCCCAAATATCGGCGAATACTTGCCTGGTCATCTCCAGCTGCTCGCCGCCCTCTTCTATCTGAATCTGAACCGGATAAACCGAAATTTCTTCGGCACTATTATAAGATGGAATTTTTAAAAAAGTGTCGCAACCGCGACAAAAACCGTATTGCCGCCGGTCGTGCCGCACGATTTCCATGCCGCACTTCGAACATTTACCTTTATAAGTATTCCAAGCCATTTCGGCCTCCTTTATAAAAAGTACTATTTTAAGCCAAAAGTCACACTAAACTACTCTATCTATTATTATACACCTAAGCTTTGTTTGTGTCAACCCCGTTAGAAGTTTTTACAAAAAATATCCAAATTGCGCAATAAAAGCCGTCCGGCCTGCCCCCCTCTGTCATTCCCGTGAAAACGGGAATCCAGGGCCTGGATCCCGGGTCAAGCCCGGGATGACAACCAAAAAGCACGGCTGAACCTCTATACAGGGCTTGCCCCGTAGAAGGCCTACCATTAATTTTGGATAATTGCCTCGTAAAGCCGCAGGCTGGATCGGGCAAGAAAAATATTTTATAGCTATCATGGCTGAGTCTTTTTACGGGGTCAAGTCTGATGTTTTTTTAGATATTTCCCCGCCATTTTTTTTTACGTATTTTTCCAACAGCCAAGAACTTGATTGTGTCTTGCCTCCGTGGCCAACGTTAAAAACCACTTTGCACCCGATCTTTTTACAAGTTTCAACTTCCGGTACATCGTCTTCAAATCGATCACCGCCATTAGCAAAAATATCCGGCTTTAGTTCTTCTAACTCTCGGCAAACACCATATTCTCTGCTGGTACGGTCAAAAACTTTTTTTGATGGTTCGTGATGGCTCAAGACAACACGATCTACCGGCCTAAGCGCCTCAATAATTTCTTTGCGCTCTTCTTGTGGCATAAAAATATGACGCCCTTTTATGCCAAACCAATTATCATTATTTAAAATTACTACTAATTCATCGCCTAAAGCCTTAGCTTCTTGGAACATCCTGATATGCCCAACATGGATTGGATCAAATCCCCCGCTCACCGCCACCACAATTTTTTTCTTTGATTGCCTTGACATAATTTCATTATAACGCCCCCTTTCTTCCTTCCCCCTCTTAAATTAAGAGGGGGTTAGGGGGAGTTATATCCTATATCTTATATCTTAAATATTTCTTCACCAT
>JAHKAK010000074.1 GCA_018826025.1 Patescibacteria group bacterium | reverse complement strand
AGCCGACCCAAATCCCCAGAGAGATTATGATTAAAATGTAGATTAAGTGATACATAAAGTTTTATAGCACCACGACATACCAACATTCTCAAGTTTGTTGGGATGTTGTTGGTGTACGGCGGAATGATTCTAAAAAGCGGACGAATGTTTTTCCGTAAGGCGACAGTTTGTGCTCCACGAATCTGGCACGGTACTTTTTATCAATCAGTCCTGCCTGAAATAACCGACGCGCGTGTTCACCAATTGTCTTTTCATTAACACCAAGCGTTTTCGCTATGCCTTCAAGCGTTATCCCCGGTTGGGCGGCAACCAAAAATAATACCTCAATGCGGTAATGGTTTGCCACTCCCTTCAAGTGCCGCTCCATTTGTTTCGCGGTCTTTAATTTTTTCATATCTTCATTATACCCGACATACCAACATTCTCAAGTTTGTTGGGATGTTGTTGGTGTATCAATGCCCTAATCCGCCCGAGCGACTTGCTGAAGTCAGGCTTTGGCGGAGTTCACCGGTCTGTATTTACCCATTCGCGTTTGCCCCGTAGCATTCCGCCAGCAGGCGGATCTGCTACTGGGACGAATTAGACAATCCAACAGATTTTAAAAACGGAAATATTATTTTTCTTCAAACCATTCCCCACCAACCATGGCATCTTTATTTTTGGCCCGGCCGAACGCTTCTTTTAATTCCGCTTCATTCAAGTTTCTGCCTTCTTTTTCCGCCGCTTTCATCGCCCGACAAATCGGGCAATCGTCAAAAAAGAAATCATCTTCCTTTTTGCTTTTTGGTTTTTTCTTGAACATAAATTTTTTATTATGGTTAATATTTTAATTCATTTGCCAATAAGTTCTAAAAGTGGCTCTTCCCACCCGAAACAAGTTTCTTTATTTTTAAGCTTCTTAAAAATATCAACACAGTCTGAATCAATTTTCGCAAAATCTTTAAGCAGGTCAACTGTTTCGTATATAAAATCGCCCACCGCGCCATCTGAATCATCAACTCCGCCTGTGCATAATTTTCTGTCTAATCTCAAAAGCGTTTCAACCAGAATCTTTGCTGTCTGTTCGCTCACGGGCAATTCTGAAATAATCGCCGATAAACGGCTGCAGCCCTCGGACAATGAATTTTGATACGCAAACCAAATGCGCGACGGACCATTGTAGGGTTTAATATAGCGCATCGCGCTAGTTATGGATTTTTTAACCGCGGCCAACTTAATTTTATTTAATTCTCCCAACCGGCCGCTGCACTTAGGCGCGCTAATTATTTTTTTATCATCTTCCGTCAACGGCCGGCCGTCCATCACCGCATAAATCGCTACCGCCACCATGTGTTTGCATAACGTTTCATTTTGGCCAAGATAACAGTCGCAATCGCCTTGATCATAATGCCTTTTATCTACATAAACTCTGTACGGCTTTGTGCCCAAAACAGTCGCAAAAAATCCATTTAATTCTTCTCTGAATTGAGTGACTTTTCCATTTTCATATAACCCGATCGCCTTTTCAAGTGTCGGCCTATCAGTAGCAAATTTAATTTTGTCGAAATTATACGTTGGCAGCATTTTTTTATTTGCTCAAGTTTGTATTTACCCATTCGCGTTTGCCCCGTAGCGTTCCGCCAGCAGACGGATCTGCTACTGGGGCGAATTAGACCATACAGCGCGGCGAGACATTCTCAATCTCTCCCCCGCCGACGACTGGCTGGAACCGGGCTTCTAAACATAGCTACCAGCAACCTTTTTGCAAAATCAGACTTCAATGGAATTTACACCACGACATACCAACATTCTCAAGTTTGTTGGGATGTTGTTGGTGTATCAATGCCCTGATCCGTCCAAGCGACTGGTTGAAGTCAAACTTCGGCGGAGTTCAAATTTTTTCATATTTTCATTATACCAGACATACCAACATTCTCAAGTTTGTTGGTATGTTATTGGTACATCAATGCCTTAATCCACCCAAACGACTTGTTGAAGTCAGGCTTTCGTTATCTTCATTCTAAATATAAAAACACGCGATATTAAGCGCGTTTTTATATTATCAGACCTGAATATATACCGGCTCTGGGTAAGAGCTGACCATGTCGTCTTGCCTAAAAATTTCTTCCGTACTTCTATCCTCTGTCGCTTGCGTCCCGTATTTAATGTGGTAATCTATTTTATTTTTTTGACAAAAAGAGATTACCTCTTTTGCGCGCTCATCATAAAATTCTTTATTATTTTGGAAACTAGAAGCCTTAATATTATAATTTAACTTACCAAAAATAATTTTATCCGCAAATCTAATCTCATTTAGAATTCCCGATAAATCCTGCTCGACCAAATTCATAGTTGGATAAGGCTCCATGCTAATCCAAGTTTTTAAACCTTTATCGTGCAAATATTTTAAAGATTTTATCCTTTGCCTATAAGGCGACGCGCCAGGTTCAAATTGTTGATGAAATTTATCGCTTAAAGAAACCAGAGTTATGGCATATTCGTTATCTCTGCTAAATCTATTCTTATCGGTTAATTCTTTAGGATAAATTCCCTTAGTTAGAACAGTACACCTTATTCCGGCTCTATTTAACTTTTCAATTATCTTCAATGTTAAATCCGCAACTTCCGGCTGTTTATACATAAACGGATCTGTTGTGAAAGAAAGATGAACAACCTTAATTTTATCCTTCAATCTGGGAATTTCTTTATCCAATAACTCAAGCGCATTTATAACTATTTTAGGCTTAACCCAATCATTATAATCCTTAATCACCCCACATCTTTTTTTCATCATCATGGCATAGCAAGGATATCTGCAACCGTGCGAACAACCCTCGACATGGTTAATACAATAGTCGGCGTACTCAACGCCACTCTTATAAAGCAATGACTTCCTCCTTATCTCTTTCATGTTTAAATTTTACCATTTATCGCCTTACAATTCCACTGTTTAATTTTTCAAAATGGCCAAATATCGATTCAATAATATTTTTCGCAATTTTATTGTGTCCCGCGTAAATCAAGCAATAAAGAGGTGAATTTTTCGAATTACGCATAATTAAAGGGCGGGAAACATGGCCAAAAACCAATTTGAGTCTTTGGACGAAATAATTGCTCAATTCTTTGCTATCAATACAATTTTTCATTTTGGCGGTTCCAAAGAGAGTTAAAACGGTAGAATAAACTATTTTTTGCCAATCATCATTGCCCCAAAGAGAATTCATCATCTCTATGTTTCTTTTAGTGAGATTGTCGGGATTATTTAACAAACATGCTCTATTCATTGCCATTATGGGCATATTTAATATAATTTCGATTGTTTTGGGCTGAGCGGATTTAGCAATTACAGACCAATTAATATTCATACCGAATGGATCCAAAAATAATAAAGCCCGCCTAAAACTATCATAAGGGAATAGCGTAATTAATTTCTTGACAAGAATTTCATTGCAATCGCCTTCAAATATCTCTATCGAAGTTTGCTTAAATTCTTCTTTTATTGATCGCAATTTTTCTATACGCCATCTATTTTTTTTCAATAAAAAAATAACCAGTAAAAGGATTTTGTATGGTCAAGGCGCAACGAGGAGAACCATCAATAAACCGCTCCTCATCTTTAGCCTGTGGCTTGCCCGTACCAGCGAATGCATCAATATAATAATACCCCTTACACCAATCTCTATTTTTCATTATTTTCGTATATGCCTCCAGATACTTTTTCAACAAAAGAAGCTTGTCTTCAGACCATCTACCAATTTTGTCAGATTTTATCTTTGGGACTCATAAAATTATTTAAATGAATTACAATTTAAATCTCCTCCCCCGTCAAACAGAAAGCATATAAGTTTTCGTGTCAATTTTTTTATCAGTTTTGGCGATTTTTAAAAATTCCTCCTCGCCGCCAGCGCTGTTGAAGGCAGACTTCAATAAACCTCATGATAGATTTATTATTT
>JAHKAK010000008.1 GCA_018826025.1 Patescibacteria group bacterium | reverse complement strand
GCCGCCCTTAGATCATCCTTGGAGAAAACAATTTTCGTTTGATGTCGGACAAAAACAATTAATCATTAATTCTTAAAAAATCTGCAAGTATGACATTTCTAAAAAACTCTAAACTATGACATTTCTAAATAATTTTGACAGAACGGTCAGGCAAAACTCCGCGCCAACTAATCATAATCCGCAACAATAGGGGAGAGGGGGATATTGCCGTGCTTATTTCTGTGCTATAATTTCCTTAAGATGGAGGCGCGAGCTTTGTTTAACAAATTACATTTATTCCGCGAATGCCGCGACTATAATTTGAGCATCTGGCAATGCCCGAGTTTTGTTTTCTTTGTTTTGGGCCTCGTCAATATCGCGGCGATGCTCGGCACCTATTTTATCGCCACCCGCTACATGGACCAGCCGGAAATTGTCGCGCTGATTGTTATTGGCATTTCTCTTTTTATTTTCATTATCTCCCATTCCGTTACCGAAGGATTTAACAAACTGGCTCAAGCCAGCAAAATGAAAACCGAGTTCGTTTCTATCGCCTCGCACCAGTTAAGAGCGCCGCTCTCCAGCATCCGCTGGTCATTGAATCTGCTTGAAGACGGCTCCTCCAGCCCGGCCGAAACAGCCACTTTTATCAGTTTCATCAAAGAAAACACCGAACGAATGATCAAACTGGTCAACGACTTGCTGGATGTTTCGCGCATTGAAATGGGTGAAATAACTTTCTCGCCCCAACCAACGAATATTTATCTTTTAGCTCAAAAAGTTATTGATAATTCTGCTCTTTTTGCCCAAGCCAATAATGTTTCTTTGCGGCTGGAGTCTCCCGAGGTTCTGCCCCAAGCATATGTTGACCCCGATAAAATTTTTCTGGTCTTTCAAAACCTGATTGATAACGCCATTAAATACATCAAGGGGCAGGGCGAAGTTAGAGTTGTTTTGCGGGAAGAAAACAACTTTATTAAAGTGGCTATCAGCGACACGGGCGTTGGAATTCCCCAATCCCAGCAAAAATATATCTTCAAAAAATTCTTCCGCTCCGACAATATCATGAAATACCAAACCATCGGCACGGGCTTGGGACTTTTTATCGCCAAGGCCGCGATCAAGCAAAACAACGGCCAAATCTGGTTTGAGTCCAAAGAAGGAAAGAGGACAACTTTTTATTTTACATTACCAATTTATAAATAGTAATCGCTAATAATACGAATGAAAAACGAATAACGCGAAAGGGGAAAAATTCGCATTATTCGCTGTCAATTAGTGTTATTCGCGAACACTGCATGAAGACTATTTTGCTCATTGAGGACGAGCCGACATTACAAAAAACCTTAAGTTCGGCGCTCACGCAAGAGGGTTATGAGATTAAAAGCGCCCTGGACGGCGAAATCGGCCTGCGCTTGGCCCGCGAAATCAAACCAGACCTTATTTTGCTTGATTTAATTCTACCCAAGCTGGACGGGTTTGAAGTTTTAGGCGAGCTGAAAAAAGACGGGCCGCTCAAAGATGTGCCGATAATTGTCCTAACTAACCTGGAAAGCGCGCCGGATATTGAACGGGCCCTGTCGCTGGGCGCGACCAGCTACTTGGTCAAAGCTAATTATGATTTAAAAGATGTGATTGAGAAAATTAAAAATAATATTAAATAAAAATCCTAAATCCGAAATCCTAAACTCTAAACAAATTATAAATACTAAATCATAAATTCTAAACGGTTTGGAATTTAAAGATTTGTGATTTAATTGCCCTGGCTAACATTGTTTAGTATTTAGATATTAGAATTTAGAGTTTGATTTAGAATGCGTATTGAGCCGGAACAACTTAAAACTTTTCTGATAGACAGCGGTTTAGTGAATAAAAAACAGCTGGCGCAAGCAGAAAAAACAAAAAAAAACAACCCCAACCAAAGAGTGGAGGATGTTTTGATTGAGACCGGGATGGTAAGACAGGAAGAAATTGCCAAGCTGAAAGCCTATATCCTCGGAATTCCTTTCATTAATTTGGAAGACGAAAAGATTCCACCGGAAGTCTTGCATATTATCCCCGAGCCTATCGCTAAAAAACAAAATATCGTGGCTTTTCGCAAAACGGATCGGAATTTGGAAGTGGCAATGCTGGATCCAGACGACCTGCAAACGATTGACTTCATTAAAAAGAAAACTAATTTGCGCATCCTGCCGCGCTTGACTTCCGAGCCCAGCATTAAAAACGCTATCCGGCAATACCAAAAAAGCCTGAAAGCGGAATTTGGTGAGCTCATCGGCAAAGAAGATAAAATTGATTCCTTTCTTAGCGAAGCCTCGCCAATTAAAGAAACATCGGAAGGAAGCGACGCTCCAAAAGAAGAACTGGAAAAAGCCGCCCAAGATCTGCCCATCATTAAAATAGTTGACACGCTCATTAAACACGCCATCCTGCAAAAAGCCTCTGATATCCATATTGAACCCATGGAAAAAGAGCTGATTGTCCGCTACCGGCTGGATGGCATTTTGCATGAAACCATGACCTTGCCTAAACAAGTTGCCACGGGAGTCGTGGCCAGAATAAAGGTTTTAGCCAATTTAAAACTTGACGAGCACCGCTTGCCCCAAGACGGCCGCTTCAAAATTGAAACTGAAGATTATAAAATTTCTTTCCGCGTTTCTCTCTTGCCGGTTTACGACGGCGAAAAGATCGTCATGCGCCTGCTGCCGGAAAACTCCAAAGGATTCACGCTGGAAGATTTAGGGTTCTGGGGAAGAAATTTAGAGCTAATTCACAGCCAAATTAACAAGCCCCACGGAATGATTTTAGTCACT
Organism: Patescibacteria group bacterium; assembly: GCA_018826025.1. Lineage (GTDB taxonomy): Bacteria > Patescibacteriota > Minisyncoccia > Portnoybacterales > GWB1-42-6 > UBA8475. Next base: position 9,117 of record JAHKAK010000008.1, on the reverse strand, counting down.
GGACCGACCGGGTGCGGCAAAACCACCACGCTCTACACCATTATGGATTTGCTCAACACCCCTGAAGTTAACATCTCAACGGTGGAAGACCCCATTGAATACCGCATGCCGCGCATTAATCAAACCCAAATCAATTCAAAAATCGGATTAACTTTCGCCAACGGGCTCCGCTCCCTTCTGCGCCAAGACCCCGATATCATCATGGTGGGAGAGATACGCGACAACGAAACGACTTCTCTGGCCATTAACGCCGCCTTAACCGGCCACCTGGTTTTATCCACCCTGCATACTAATTCCGCTGCCGGATCACTGCCCCGCTTAATTGACATGGAAGCTGAGCCGTTTCTTATCGGCTCAACCGTTAATGTTATTGAGGCCCAAAGATTAGTCCGCCGGCTAACACCGGAAAGCCGGGAAAAATACAACCTTAATCCCGACGAAATCGCGACTATCACCAAGCAAATTGACACAGCTAAAGTTTTGGCCGTCTTAGGCCAAGAAAAAATAATTTCGGAAAATCAATCTTTAAAAGACGTGTCTTTCTTCCGCCCGAAGCCATCGTCGGATTCTCCCGACGGCTATAAAAATCGCATCGGCATTCACGAAGTCATGGAGATAACGGAAACCATCCGCAACCTGATTATCAAACATGCCAACACCGATGAGATAGCCAAACAGGCGCGCGCCGAAGGCATGCTCACCATGATGGAAGACGGCATCATCAAAGCGGCCCGCGGGCTAACTTCAATTGAAGAAATACTGCGCGTCACGCAGGAATAGTAAAAAATGAAAAATGTAAATCTCAAAATGCAAAATGACAATGTAAAATGAAAAATGACCTCGCCCAGGCGGGGTCATCCTGAGCCCCGATTTTCATCGGGATAAACTCCGCGAAGGATCTAGATCCTTCGGGTTTTGCCCTCAGGACGACACTTCGTGTCGATTTTACATTTTGCCTGCCCCGCTAGCCGTTAGCTATCTTATAGCGATAAGCATTATAAGCAGGGATAATTAACGGTTATTATAAATCATAGATTAAAGCGAGGCTGGCCGGGGATTTTTGAATTTTGAATTAATTTGCCTCTCTTTTCTTACACCGCCAAATCAATATCCGGTGAAACAAAAACCGGCACACAAGAGGCCAGTTCGGAAACGGAATTAGCCCAAATCCTAAGAAAACAGGACTTTGTTTTAACCGGCGTCAAACCAACGAGCCAACCGCTAAAAATAAAAAATCGCTTGCGCCTCCTGTTACCCGGAATAACCGGCGTATCCTTAACGGAAAAAATGATGTTCACCAGGCATCTGTCTGTTATGATTGGCGCCGGCCTTCCGCTTAACCGGGCCCTTGATGTTTTATCCCAACAAACCAAAAATAAAAAATTCGCCCAAGTCATCCAAAATGTCAATGAAAGCGTGCGGCAAGGATTGCCTCTGGCCGAAGGATTATCACTTCACCCAAAAGTTTTTTCCGAACTTTTTGTCAACCTCATCAAGGTGGGGGAGACCAGCGGCGGGCTGGAAGATATTCTAAAAATTTTAGCCCGTCAAATGGAAAGGGAACACGACCTCAGATCAAAAGTCAGAGGCGCCATGATTTATCCGATTGTCATCGTTATTGCTATGATCGGCATTGGCATTTTAATGATGACAACGGTCGTGCCCAGCCTAACGAAAACTTTTAAAGAAATGAGCTCCGAGTTGCCCGTCAGCACCAGGGCAATTATCGCCACCAGTGATTTTCTCAGCCAGCATTTAATTTTAGTATTAGCCGTTTTGGTCGCCCTGATCTTGCTTATCCGCTTCGCCCTGAAAACAAACAAAGGCAAGATTATTTTTGACACGACTATCCTGCGCTTGCCAATTTTTGGCCAGATTAGCCGAAAAATTAATTCCGCCCGGCTGGCCAGAACCCTAGGTTCTTTAATTGAAGGCAGCCTGCCGATCGTGCAGGGGCTGCAAATTGTGGCCGGCACCATGACCAACTGTCTTTTCCGGGAATCGCTGCAAAAAATTTCCCTAGCCGTGCAAAAAGGCGAAAAATTCAGCCAGAATCTTAGGCTTTTTTCTTCTCTTTTCCCGCCCATGGTTTCTCAAATGGTGGAAGTCGGCGAAGAAACCGGGACGCTGGGAAACATTATGCTGAAATTAGCCGAATTCTACGAAGAAGAAGTTAGTGACATTACTAAAAATATGGCCTCCGTCATCGAACCGATCCTGATGATTTTTATCGGCATAGTCGTTGGATTTTTTGCCATCGCCATGCTCCAACCAATGTATTCCATGATGAACTCTATGTAGGATCCCCTCCTTTAATCCGCCTTGAGCAGCCGGCCGCCCCGTGACAATTTTTGTCAAAGCCCGAATGGAAAAAAATCAAAAACAATTCGGTTTCAGTTTAATTGAAATACTGGTCGGTATTTCGCTTTTTGTGTTAATTTTTTCCAGTATTTTTGGCTTAATTCAGCTGAGTTTCAAAATGGTCGGTCAATCTAAAGCCAGAATCACCGCCACGGCTTTAGCCAACCAAAAAATTGAAACCGCCCGTAACCTGCCCTATGGACAAGTTGGCACGATTGGTGGAATTCCTTCAGGTACAATTCCGGAAACCGCCACCACCACCCTTAACGGCGTATTTTATACCGTTAAAACAACTGTCACCTATGTTGACGATCCTTTTGACGGCCTGCTCCAAAACGATCCTGGCCCCTGGGACTACAAAAGAATAAAAGTCAATGCTTCCTGGTCCGGACAGATGAGCGGCCAAGTTGAATTAATGAGTGATATCTCTCCCAAGGGAATAGAAAACGAAGCCGACGGCGGCATTATTTCTATTTTGGTTTTTGACGCCAATGGTCAACCAATTCCTCAAGCTTCTGTTCATATAGAAAACGCGCCCTCAATTGACGCCTATTACCAAACCGACAACCAAGGCCGCCTCTATTTACCGGGCGCGCCGGCCGGCGATAATTGTTATAAAATTACCGCGACTAAAGAAGGTTATAGCCAGGACCGCACCTACGCGACTGGAGAAATTATTAATGGCGCGGTCCTGGCTAATCCAGCCAAACCATATCTTTCGGTTATTGACGGATCAATGAGCGAAGTTAGCCTGGCCATTGACGTCTTGGGTAGCCAAACCGTTCAAACCATAAACTATGTTGATGAAAAAAACTGGAACGATTCTTTTGATGACCTGACTAAAATTAGCGAGCTCTACCAAACTATCGCCAGCACCACCACGAGCGACATTAAACTTGATGAATCGTCAGGGCAATATTATTCCTCCGGCTTTATCGTTTCCACGCCAATCACGCCGGCTGATTTAGACAGTTGGAGCCGGATTAATTGGAATTACGTTGCCACTTCGTCAACCCAAATAAAAATCCATCTCCTTTTCGCCACCAGCACCGCCTGGCAATTGATTCCGGACGACGATCTGACAATTGACAACATTAAAAACTCCGAGGGCTTTACCAACGGGCCAATAGACTTAAACGGTTTGGATAAAAATAAATATTTTTCTTTAAAATTATCGGCTGACCTTATAACTGACAATGCCAGCACCACCCCGATTTTACTGGACTGGCAATTAGCCTGGCTGTCTAACGGTTCAACGCCAATCGCTAATCTGCCCTTCACCATGCAAGGGGCCAAAATCCTGGGGACGGACAGTTTGGACGGCCCGATTTATAAATACCTGTCAAATCTGACCACTAATTCCAGCGGGCAAATTTTAATATCGGATTTGGAATGGGATAGCTATGAAATTATCGTCAATTCAAGTAGCGGTTATGATCTGGCTGATTCTTTACCGCCCCAGCCGATTATTCTCAACCCCAATATCAGCCAGACAGCCACTTTAAAATTAGCCGCCCACCAAAATCAGACCCTGTTAATTATTGTCAAAGACGCCGGCAATGTTCCTTTACCGGGCGCGACTGTCAGGCTTTATCGCCTTGATTATGATAAATTAAAAATCAGCTCTGATTCCGGCCAAGCCTTTTTCAGCCCCTTGAGTCTGGCCGATTATACTTTGGAAATTAAACTGACCGGTTATCAGGACTGGTCCGATGCCGTCAGCGTCAGCGGCCAAACAGAACAAACTATCATTCTAACCCCGCCCTAATTCAATGTCTTCAAAAAAAATTTGCCAAGCAAACGGCCTTACTTTAATTGAGACCATCGTAGCTGTCGCAATCTTCGCCGTCGCGATGTCTTTGATGAGCATTATGATTATTTCCGGCTATAACTCTTACGGTTATATTTTCCAGCAATCCTCCGCCATTAACGAAGCCCGACAGGGAATCGAGGTCATGGTCCAAGAAATCCGCCAAGCTCGCGCCGGCGAGGACGGGTCATACCCCTTGGTTCAAGCCGATGATTATCAGTTCATTTTTTTCAGCGACGTTGATCGCGACGACCAAGTTGAAAAAGTCCGCTATTTTTTATCCGGCTCGGACCTGAAAAAGGGCCTCATTAAACCCAGCGGCGATCCGCCCCAGTATTTATCAGCGGACGAAACAATTACCACGCTGTCAAAATATGTCCGCAATTCCTCCTCAATTCCCGCTCTTCCCATTTTTACCTACTTCAATGGTTCCTGGCCCGGCGATACGATAAATAATCCTTTGCCGACCCTAACCCGCCTGACCGAGACAAAACTAATGCACGTTGATTTGATGATTAATGTCGATCCTGACCGGGCGCCGGATAACTATGAGCTGCAAAGCGACACTCAAATAAGAAACCTTAAAACCAACCTCTAATGAAACCCGGCCTATTTTTTAACACAGTCCCAGAAAAAGAACAAGGCGCCATTATCACCATCGCCTTGGTTTTTGGCACTATTTTTATTCTTATTTTCACCGGCCTAACCGGATTCATCGGCACCCAGCTAAACCAAAGCAAGCAAAAAGTCGCCTCCTATCAAGCTCTGAACATCGCCGAAGCCGGCGCCAACTACGCCCGCTGGCACATCGCCCACGCGCCAGCCGATTTTGATTTTTCCGGCATCTATAATTATAAAGACCCGGAAGGAGCCGTGATTGGCCAATACGATATTCAAATAACGCCGCCCGGCGAATGCGCCGGCATCACCCAAATAGAAGCCACTGGCTGGACCGCGGATTTCCCCAATATCAAGAGAACCATCTTGATAAAATTCGGCCGGCCGTCGCTGGCCCAATATTCCTTTCTGACCAATTCCGATGTCTGGTTCGGAGAAGACGAAGAGCTGCAAGGGCCTTTTCATTCCAATGGCGGCATCCGCATGGATGGTGAGCAAAATTCAATTTCCACCTCAGCCAACGAAACTTATCTCTGCCAGCCGACCCACGGCTGCAGCCCCGCTCAAAGCAAGCCCGGCATTTGGGGAACAGGCAATGGCAACGCTGAAGGGCTATGGCAATTCCCGGTGCCGGCCATTGATTTTAACGCCATCACTCTTGATTTAGCCCAGCTGAAAATCGCCGCTCAAAACAACGGCTATTACTTCGGCCCGTCCGGCGCCTTCGGCTATCATGTCGTTTTTAAAAATAACGGCACCTTTGACCTATTCAAAGTGACCAAGCTGAACTCGAGTGTTTATGGCTGCAACACCGACGGCGTTTGCAGCCGGGAACAAAATGATATCAATAAAGAAACGCTTCTTCAAAATTATCCCTTAGCCGCTGGCGAGTGCAACGCCCAAAATTTGATTTTTCTTGAAGACACCAAAGTTTGGGTTAACGGCAACGCCAAAGAAAAAGCCACGGTCGTAGCCGCCAGATTTCCAGATAATCCCGCCACTAACGCCAGCATTATCATTCCGGATAATTTAACCCGCGCCGACCCCAAAGACACCTTGGTGGCTTTAATCGCTCAAAAAAACATTCTGGTGCCTTATTATTCGCCCAATGTTTTAGAAATTCAAGCCGTAATGGTTGCCCAAAAAGGCGCTGTCCAGCGTTATTATTATTCCGGGAGTGTCAAAAATAAAATCCTGGTGCGCGGTTCAATTATTACCAATCGGGTGTGGACTTGGAGCTGGGTTAATAGCGGAGGAACGGTTATTTCCGGTTATAAAAACACCGAATCATATTATGAACCTGATTTAATTTATAACCCGCCGCCCTTTTTCCCCAGCTCCGGCGAGCAACAATTTATTTCTTGGCAAGAATCTTAATAATTTTTGCTGTTTTTATAATCAACCCCATGTGCTAAAATAACAATAGTAATCACTAATAGTACAAATAAAAAACGAATAACACGAATAAAAGAGTAATCGCCAATAACGCGAATTAAAATACCCAATAATGCGAATTGAAGAAATTCATTAGCGTTATTCGCTCCCAATTAGCGTTATTAGTGAACACTATGTTTAATTTTTTATCGCCTAAAATTAACAGCTTTGGGATTGACTTAAGCGACCTCTCCATTAAAATCGCTTGTTTAAAAAAACACGGCGGCAATTTTTATTTAGCCAGTTTTGGCCGACAGGAGATTAGAGAAGGGCTCATCGTCAATGGCGAAATAAAAAAAGAGGATGAACTGATCGGCCTGATCAAAGAAGCTGTTAAAAAAGTAAAGGGGAGGCCGCTCAAAACTAAATATTGCGTTGCTTCTCTGCCGGAAACCGTTTCTTTCGTTCAGGTGATTAAAATGCCCCTAATGGATGCCAAAGAATTATCCGAGGCGGTGAAATGGGAATTAGAAGCCCATATTCCTTTGTCAAAAGACGAAATCTACTATGATTGGCAGATTATTGACGATGGCGCTAAAATCCAAAAGGACCATCTGGATATTCTCATCGGTGTCTTGCCCAAAAAAACCGTTGACCCGTATTTAAGCGTTTTAAAAAAGGCCGGCTTAAAGCCTTTGTCCTTTGAAATTGAACCCATCGCCACGGTTCGCGCTTTAATAAAAAACGGCTATTCAGACAGCCCGATTATCATCATAGACATGGGCGCCAAAAGAACCGGCCTGCTTATTCTTTTTCGCCAAGCCATTTATTTTACCACCGCCTTTTCAATAATCTGCGGCTCTTCATTAGTTGATGCCTTAAGCCAAGACCTAAACATTGACCAAGCCAAAGCGCTCCAAATCAAGATGAAAGTCGGCCTGAATATAAAACACCCCGCCAGCCGAATTTATAAAACTTTAAGTATTCCCTTGCTGGATATGGCAAAAAAAATAAAAAATTACATTGAATTCTACAACGAACACCTGCGGTCTCTTCACGGGGATAACCGCAGCATTGTTAAGATAATTTTTTGCGGTGGCGGAGCCAAGCTTAGCGGTTTAACGGAATTCTTTTCTCAAGAGCTGGCCATGCCAATTGAGATTGGCAACCCTTGGATTAATATTTACGCCAATCCCGCCGAAGAAATCCCCGAATTTAATCACAACGAATCTTCATCTTTTACCACCGCCCTGGGATTGGCGCTCAGAAACAATGATTAAGCTTAACTTATTGCCGCCAGACGAAAAAGAACAGCTGAACCTTGACCGACTCCGGCGCTGGGTTGTTTTTTACGGCAGCGGGTTATTATGCTCGCTATCGGTTTTTATCTTTCTTTTAATCGTTATCTGGTTTTCTCTTTTTATCCAGTTAAAAAGCCTGGGCGAGAGCTTAGATATTGCCCAACGAAGCCAACAGGGACAGGACCTGAAAGCCCATCAAGATCTGATAAAAGAGTTAAACGTCAAAATAGAAAAATTAGGCCAATCGGAAAAGGACCGTCAAAACTATTCCCTAATTTTTCTGGCCTTGGCTAAAATAATGCCGGCCGGCACAAGAATCGAGCGGCTTTCCCTTGACGAAAAGAACCAAATGGTTATCGCCGGTTATGCTCAAAAAAGAGAAAATCTGCTGGACCTAAAGGCCTCGCTGGAAAAATCCGCTCTTTTTACCGATATTGAAAGCCCGCTAACTAACTTAATCAAACAAACGGATATCGCTTTTTCCTTTACTCTGACCGTAAAAACCAGCGACCTAATCAAATGACAACCCTTTCCCCAAAACAAAAACTTTATCTGACCGTCGGCGGTTTTTTAATCGTGTTCGTTCTAATTTTCGCAATTATAATTATCCCCTTAATTGAAAAAATCCGCTTGAGCAACGCGGCCATAGAAGAACAAAAAATGGCCGCCGAAGATTTTTATCAAAGTTGGAAGAATATGGCTTCGTTAAAAAGAAACTACGAGCAAATCCGGGACGAGATAGCTAACCAGCCAACTTTTTTACCTAAAAACGAGGCCTTAAAATTTATCATGGCAACGGAAAAAATGGCCCAGGAAACGGGCAACCGCCAAAACATATCAGCCACGAAAGACAGCGCGACGACCGTTGAGGCCACCGCGCTAAAATTGCAGATTTCGCTCTACGGCAGTTTTCCCAATCTGCTAAAATTTTTAGTCAAAATGGAAAATGCTCCTTATTTTAACCGCTTTGATTCCCTGCAAATCAACCGGATAACGGCCGAAAAAGATTCTTTGGATAAAACAGGGGACGTCAATAGTGTTATTAACTTAAGCGCTTACTACCAATGATAAAACTGGAAAAATCATTAGAAAAAATTAAAAAAATCTTCCAACAATTTGGCCGGATTTTGAAGGATCATCCGTTTATCTGTTCTCTTGGCCTGATTGGGCTGGCTTTTATCGGCGCCGCTTTAGTTTATTATTTTTGCGTTCTCAATCTTGCCTCACTGCCGAAGGAACAACCCGTGGAAATAGAAATTGAACTCTATCAAAAAAATCTCCAGCAGCAAAAAAGCCGCCAAGAAAATATCCAAAAAGAACTAGACAAAAATTACCCGGATATTTTCCGGTAAAAATAGCTCTATCTAATTAAAAAACAGCTTCGAGCAACGTCGAGGAGCTGTTTTTTTGTCATTGCTTAAAGATTGTATAAAAGATATTCGTTCTGATACGGCTTAAAGCCGATGTCTTTATAAAGCGCCTACGGCAGCTCTTGCCGGAGCTGGATATTATGGATGTTTTCTTCTCGGCATAAAACTATTATATCAGAATCATATGATAAATCATACGATTTATCATATGATTCTTTGTTTACCCTGAACTTATCAGGGGAGCGGCGAATTCTTTGAAAAAAATATTATCATTTTGCCTGAT
>JAHKAK010000073.1 GCA_018826025.1 Patescibacteria group bacterium | reverse complement strand
CCCTTAAACCTTGACTTTTCTTAAGATATAGGTTAACTTATCGCCAGTACAATGGAGGGCAAAAAGCCCAGTTTTTTAACAAATTCCCGGCTAGGATCCACGGATCCAGACGCCGGGGCTCTCTTCACGAAGAGAGTAAAACAAACAGGCTACGGCCAAGGAGGAAGTTATGGAAAAAAAGATGCCAGAGGAAGACAGATGGGCGGAGGGAAAAAAGGACAAAGCGGTTAATATTTTGGACATCGGACCGAATAGCTCGCCGGCGGAAATTGAGCTGAACGAAAGATGGTCGTCTTTGCCAAATGAAGAGCTGATTAAAATTGTTTGTGACGGTTTCCTTTCTTTCCTAATGAAGCAGCCAATCATGGGATACGAGGACCTTCAGGAAAAACAGGGGTATTGGTGGCTAAGCGTCATGCGGAATGTCTTTGCGGCCAGACCAAATGAGCTGGGTTTTGATAACTACCGAGATTTCAAATTATGTCTAAGGTGTGTGTATCTTTGTTCTCTTTTTGGAAAAACCAGTTCCGCCTTAAGCTTTCCTAAGGTTACCAAGAAGATCTGGGAAGAGATTATGGAAGATTGGCAACTAAAGCATTATAACTATGAATGGGATAAAAAAGTCTTTTCTTTTTTCTTTGATCGTTTCGCGTTAGCGTCGGAAGAAGAAAACAAGATAATGCTCAGCGTTCTTCGCGAGCGACTCAAAGAAACAGATTTATTTTGTGTTGATGGCCTAATCGATTGGCTGTGGCGCTCTAAGGAAGGGGAAAGAATGGATCGATGCCATGGCCTTATCAGACTCTTGGCTATGGCTCGTGCCAGCAGCTGGAGATGGGAATCAGTCGCTCAAGATTCGATTGGCAGACATTTAGTAGGGTCACTTATTCTTGAACCAATAAAGATTGGCGGCAAGTTTTTAACAATCAAAGAATCATTGTTGTTTTTGGATGAGCTCACGTCAGTCTTTGTGGGAGAGATGAAAAAAGCCATCTGTTATTACAATGCGGTCATCGGTCTTTTCTCCCAACTGAAACGAATTGTCGGTGAAAAGGCTGTTATTGCGGAATATCAGATCGTCTCGGGCGAACATGTCAAAATCGATTTTTCTGTGTCGCGAGAGGAAATGAATCGAGTCGCCGAAGCAATAGCTCAGTATATAACTCGATGTTGTGATCTTGCAGAAGAAATAAGAGAGGAAACACAGGAACATTATCGAGGTGTTCGATTGTACTCCGGGAAAATCATCAGCCTAGAAATTCATGTTATTGATTCTCGGGCTGGCGATGACGCCGCCGAGTTGATTAAACTGGTTTGGGATTAAGTTTGAGTTTTACCCCCACGGACAAAATCCGCGGGGGTTTTTATTTGCTACAAAAAAGTCACAAATTAAATGACGGCAAATTTCTACAAAAAATTAGTCCCTTTTCTTAAGTTAAGAAAAGGGTTAGATTCTGCTCCGTACTTGATACGGAGGTGAGTTATGGAATTTACAAGATCAATCATAACTCCTCCCCACCTCCTCTTATCTTAAGAGGAGGGGTAAAGTCGGCTTTTTGTAGCATTTTGTAGCGGAACAAATTTGTAGTTTTTTGTAGTAATAAAAAAGCCCCGGGCGACATCGTCGCGGGGGCTGGTATTCTTGTCCGGTTTCTGTGCCGGTCCAGATAGATTATAAAGCGGGGCTTGGCGGTGCTCGCGATGACATTCTTTTTTTGTCATTGCGAAGTTCAGTTTGGCATGGCCAAAGCCCCAAAGAACAGAAACTCAAAAAAAAGGAGTCGGAAGGCGCGAATGCCTTCCAGATGGAGCGTATTCCCTCAAAGGCTCAAGCGCCTAATTCGTTCCCGTCCGGAACTCGGAAATTTTTATTCGCAAGGCAAGCAGATCGATGGGACCGGTGAATCCGGCGCCTTGTTCCCCTTGACGGAAGACGCATAGCGTCTGCGCGGGGACAAATTCTGCTTTGCATGCGCGCTCTCTGATGACAGCGAACTTTTTCGCAGGAACCCATTTTCTCGCCGGACATTGAAGCTGGCGGCATTCTATCTTCTTGCTTGAAGGAATGAATGGGTTTGGTTTTTCCCGCTTTTTCCGTCCGCTCTTTCGACGAGACCGGGATAGCGTGCCAATCGCCCAAATTGGGCATCTAATCCAAGCTGGGAATTTGATCGGCGATCTTTACCCGTGATCCGCAGGTCCGCGGGACGGGCGGTCTCTTTCGCGCGAAGACCAATCGGCCTTCCGACTCCATTCGGCGTAGTCTGCAGTCCTCTCATGACCGCAGACAAATATCTCGCGTCAGAGGCCGTCGCGAGGACGGCGGAGTTTAGATTTGAGCATTGCTCATCCTCCTTTGTCCTTGTGGCGCGGCGCACTCGCGCGATGCGAGCCGCCGACCCTGGGTCAGGCCGTGTCGATGGCGCCGGTGGTCCCGCAGGTCATGGTCAAATAAACGGTGCGTGTTTTGACGATGGGGTGTTCTCTACCCATACGCTTTCTCCTTTCTGTTGTGCCCAAACAGCTAAGCCGGAGACGCTCTCCTAGGCTTATTCAAGCCATTTTAGGCGGTTAAAGGTACTTCCCTTTACTGCTATTATTAGCTTAACATAGCCAGATTTTATTGTCAATAGCAAGCCTATTTTCATTTCAACGGCTCAACGGGTTGAGCCGTTGAGCCGTTGAAATTTTGTTATTCCCTGCGGCCTTACCATCAGGACACCTTATGTCATTCCCGCGAAAGCGGGAATCCAGAATTCAAGGACTTAGATCCATTCGTGAAAGTAAAGAGTTTTTTTAAAGGTCCGCCAATAGCTTGGGCATAATTTTTTAAAGCGCAACCCTATTCCATTTTTTGGCAAACGTTATCCTCGCAAATAATTTCTTCTTTGGTTAATTCCGCGCAAGTTTTTAGATTATCATAACCGGGGCATTTTTTTTGTTCAAAAAAGAAAAGTTTAATTTTAGTTGAAAGCAATTTCTCTTTTTTATTGATCAACGCGTTGCAAACCAATGAATTTTTATGGAGAGGAGCCATAGCGCAATTAAAATCGGTGCTACAATAATTGGCGTTTTTTAATTCAGAAAGGACAACCGTTTTCAAGGTTTGGCATTGGGTTTCAAAATTAAAAACAACAGACCAAGCGCCGGTTTGAGGATTAATTCTGACATGCCAAAAATAAAAATAAAAAACAGCGAATATAAAAACTACGATTAAAAAAATTAATTTTATTGGCTGCATAATTTTTTAAGCGCTGCGCCTAAACAGGATTTATAATCTTGTAGCTATTTGTTCTGTCATCTCCGCTAATCGACAGGCGTATTATTTTGTTTTTTCCGCAAAGTAACTATTTAGAATTTCTTCGATATGTTCTACTCTATATGTTTCTATGAATTCGTCCGCATTATCAATCTCTTTTTGTTCGGCAGGTGTTCGCTCTTCTTTTTTTCCTGGAGAGACTATCGCATCAGTATAGACGCCATGCTTTTTCTCTAATATAAAAAATATCTCTCCTGCAATCATAGGAATATTTTCTTTCGTAAATTCTTTAGGTTTTTGTTTTTCAAACTCTTTAATCGCTGAAAGAATATACTCGTCTCTCTTCTTTTCTAAGGCTTCGAGATTGGGTCTTTTTTCTTCTTGAACTTCCACCGCCCCATCTTTTACGATGGTTTTATTTTCGAAAGCATTTGGTTGCTCTATAGACATAAATTTTTATTGTTAATTATTATTAAGTTTTCTCTTTATTTATAAACTCCCCCATCTCTGCCAGGCGGCACGCGTAGCCAAATTCATTATCATACCAGGCCACGACTTTGACTAAATTTTCTTTAACCATGGTTAACGGCAAATCAACAATACTGGAATGAGGATTGCCTTTAAAATCCATTGAGACCAATTGTTCATCCGTGGTTGTTAAAATTCCTTTGAGCGTACCGTTGGCCATATCAGTAAATAATTTATTCACTTTCTCAACGCTGCTTGGCTTTAAAACCGCGCAAACAAAATCAGTAATGGAAACCACCGGCGTTGGCACGCGCATGGCCAGTCCGTCTAATTTACCTTCCAAATCAGGAATACATTTGGCCACGGTTTTGGCCGCGCCTGTGGTAGTCGGAATTATATTTTGCGCGGCAGCGCGGGCTCGGCGTAAATCTTTATGCGGTAAATCCAAAAGTCGCTGGTCGTTGGTATAAGAATGCACGGTGGTCATGAAACCGGACTCAATGCCATAGGCATCGTTTAAAATTTTAACAATCGGCGCCAGGCAATTGGTGGTGCAAGAGCCCATGGAAATAATTTCTTCTCCCTTGTACTCGTTGGCGTTAACTCCCAAAAGGTACGTTGGGATTTCTGGCGAATCTGACGGTGCCGAGAGTATAACTTTTTTGGCACCGGCAACGATATGTTTTTTAGCATCGTCAATTTTAGTAAAAATCCCCGTGCATTCTAAAACCACGTCCACGCCCAAATCCTGCCAAGGCAAATTAGCCGGGTCTTTTTCGGCTAGAATTTTAATTTCTTTCCCGTCCACGACCAGTGCGCCATCCTTACTTTCCACGGATTTATTATAACGGCCATAGTTGGAGTCGTATTTTAAAAGATGCGCGAGTGTTGACGCGTCGGTCAAATCGTTGATAGCGACGACTTCAACGTTGGGATGTTTGTCTAAAAGTCTTCGCAGAGCAGGCCGGCCAATCCTTCCGAATCCATTAATAGCTAATTTCATATTTTTTATTAGTTTAATAAAGTTAAAAAAGAAAGGCCAACTTGCCCGCCATAGACTTGGCGAAGGCGGGAGCCATTTATGGCGATTTTTATCATATATAAAAATTCCTCTCTTTTTAAAGGGAGGTTAGGAGGGATTTAAATCCATCCCAACCCTCCTTTGCAAAGGAGGGGGTGAAAAAATTATGGAGTTAATTGAATTCCTGCTTTTTCAGCGAGTTGCAGGATCCATTTTTCCAAGCGATTTACTTTGTTTGATAGCATCAGCATCTCTTGAAAGTAACCATCGGCTTTTTTGGCATAGCCATCAACAGCGGTTAGCATATCGGAAAAATCTTTTTTATACTCATCCTTAAAAGACAAAAAATCCTCTTTGGTCGCAAAGACTTCGCGCTGGGCTTCTATTATTTTTTGAATATCTTCTTGGGTTAGCATCTTTTTCTTTTAGTATAGCACTTATGAAAGATGGGTCAATCACCAACTGCCGCTTGAACCCCCGCCGCCCGATGATCCGCCGCCAAAGCCGCCAAAGCCACCACCACCAAATTTTCCGCCATGAGATCCGCCGCCAAATCCGCCAATCCACCAAGGAAAACGCGTGCCGGCCGATTTATGTTTTTGATAATTTTTAGAAACCACATAATCAAGTAAAAACCCCAACGGAGTTAGAACTAAAATGGCAATTGCGCCAATAATCCAGGAAAAGACAAAAATTAAAACTACGCCGGCGATCGCGCCAATAACGCCGCCGAGCCACCAGGATTTGGAACGCGCTAAAATACTGCTTAGCCAGACCGGAAGAAAAAGTAAAATCCAAAACCAGTTAAAGAAATTATTTGAGTCGCTGGTTGTTTGGCTGGCACCAGGAACATATTCGCCTTTGGTGGCGGCCATAATTTTATCCACCGCGCCGGTGATACCCGAATCATAGTCTTCTGCCTGAAACGCCGGTTTCATTATGTTTTGGATAATCCAGTAAGATTGCGCGTCGGTGAGCGCGCCTTCCAAGCCGTAGCCGACTTCTATGCGCATTTTCCTGTCTTCTTTGGCAATAAGCAGCAAAACACCGTTATCGTTTTTATCTTTGCCAATCCCCCACTCTTTGAATAATTTTTCCGCGAAATTTTCTATGGTATCGCCATCCAGATTATTTATGGTGACAACGGAAATTTCATTAGAAGTATCTTTGGCAAATTGCACCAGTTGTTGCTCCAGTTGCGCTCTGGTGCTCGCGGATATCATTTGCGCAAAATCGTTGACAAAGCCCGCGGGAGAGCCGGGAGAAGAGTAGGCGTAAACTAAACTGACGGAAAGGAATAAAAAACAGACTGAGAGAAGAAGTATTTTTTTCATACTTAACTGTCATTCCCGTGAAAACGGGAATCCAGGGCCTGGATCCCCCCGTATCAAGTACGGGGCAGGCTTGGTCAAGCCCGGGATGATAAAAGTAATAAATTTAACTCACCCCAACCCTCTCTTTAAAAAAGAGAGGGAGTTCCTCCTCTTTTTCTAAAGAGGAGGTTAGGAGGAGTTAAATTTCAACAAAGGGAATGTATTTATTGATCTATAGCTCTACTTTCGGCGCCACTTCCGCTCCGCTGGTTGCCTCAAAATACGCTTTGACCGAAAAGCCAAACATCGGCGCTAAAAATTTTCCGGGCAATTGGGTGACGCGGGTATTGTAATTACGCACCAGTTCGTTAAAGCGGCCGCGTTCCACCGCCACGCGGTTTTCCGTGCCTTCCAGCTGGGCCATTAAAGTTTGCACTGCTTCAATGGATTTTAATTCCGGGTAGTTTTCCATAATAACCAGCAAGCGGCCCAAGGCTGATTCAACTTCACCGGCGGCCGTGGCTTTATCGTTTATGGTTTGGGCGCCGCTATATTTAGTGCGGGCCTCGGTGATATCGCTAAAAACTTTCTGCTCCTGCGTCATTGCGCCCTGCACCGAAGCGACTAAATTTGGGATCAGATCAAACCGGCGCTGGAACTGGTTTTCCACCTGCGCCCATTGACCGTCTATCGCCTGACTTTGCTTGATCAGGTCGTTATAAAACGACCAGAGATACCCGCCGACAAGCAGGGCAACGACTAAGATAAGGATTAAACCTTTATTCATGATTTCTCTACGGACTACAGATTATTTACGGATATACAGATACGATTCCTCCCTTTTTAAAGGGAGGTGGGAAGGGATTTATTACCCTCCTTGTAAAGGAGGGTGCAGGGAGGTTAAAAT
>JAHKAK010000072.1 GCA_018826025.1 Patescibacteria group bacterium | reverse complement strand
ATTATCAAGATTAAAAATAATTTCGATTACGTCATAGCCCAATTTGAAATTGGGCAAGCCTTAGAAACACACGGGGTGATTCTAGAGTATGTTATTGGTGAACCTGGGAAGTATATCAATACTTATGAGGTCGCTACAGCCTTTGCCAAATGGGCTAAAAATAAAGGAATTGATACAGCGCAAGCCGACATCGGCATTATGTGCCATCAAACTCACTGGAAAGGCTGCAAATTAGTTTTAAAAAAAAGAAACATTCAAGCCAGCAGAATTCAGGTTTTTGTTCCTTACGATCCAAATTCACACCAGTGGTATACCAGAGGACCACTCCGCGCATTTATAAGCAAAATTTTACATGGTGTAGGATATTTCTTAAGAGACGAGATATGAACGCAAGGCCGGGAAATCCCATTAATATATTTAAGAGATAAAGGATTGTGGAGTAAATAATAAGGATTCATATATATCTTTGACTAAAGTTTTCCAGTTGTCCCGATAAGCCCTACCATCCTACGCTAAAGCTTCGGAATGGCGAGCTATAATTTATGGAAAAATCTGAGTATATAAAGATCAGCAACGCGCGCGATATTAAGGACGCGAAGGAAAGGAGGATTTATAGACTTTTTGAGATATTGCCGGGGTTGTTGTCTTGGGGGACGCTGCTGGGCGTCGTTTTTTTATCGTGGCTGGCGCCGGTGTTTATTGCTTTTTTTATTATCGCCTTTGACATTTATTGGCTGCTTAAAACGGTATTTTTATCGGTGCATTTGCGTTCCAGCTTCGCCGTCATTAAAAAGATTAGCCAGCGGAACTGGTTAGCGGCGCTCGAAGAACAAAATAAAAAACAGGATTTGTCTTGGCCCGCCTCTGCCCAGCCTTCGCACAAGGCTACGGATTGGCGCGGTAAAGCTACGGTGGGCTGGCAAGAGATTTATCACTTGGTGATTTTCCCGATGTATGAAGAATCTTATGAAGTTGTAGCGGAAACTTTTGAGTCGTTGCTTAGCACTAATTATCCTAAAGAAAAAATGATTGTGGTATTGGCGGTGGAAAAGCGGGCGGGCGAGAGGGCGCGGGCGGTGGCTGGTAAGATTGAGAAATATTTTGGCGGAAAGTTTTTCAATTTTTTGACCGTCGTTCACCCTAATGATATTGTCGGAGAGCTGGCTGGCAAGGGGTCAAATGAAACTTGGGCGGCCAAGGAAGCAAAAGAAAAAATTATTGATCGCTTAAATTTGCCGTATGAAAATATTGTGGTTTCGGTTTTTGATGTTGACACGGTGGTTTATCGGGAATACTTTGGCCGTTTGACCCATGTTTTTTTGGAGGCGCCAGACCGTCTCCATTGCAGTTTCCAACCGGTGCCTATTTTTAATAATAATATCTGGGACGCACCGTCTTTTTCGCGCGTAGCGGCGCAAAGCGGCACTTTTTGGCATATGATGCAGCAAGAGCGGCCTGAGCGCTTAGCCACTTTTTCGTCGCACGCGATGAATTTTAAGACTCTAGTGGAAATGGATTGGTGGTCGGTTAAAAATGTTTCCGAGGACTCTCGGATTTTCTGGCAAGCTTTGCTTTTTTATGACGCTAAATACCGCGTTGTGCCGCTTTTTTATCCGGTTTCCATGGATGCTAATTTAGCTGAAAATTGGTGGCAAACGGCGGTTAACGTTTATAAGCAGCAACGGCGCTGGGGCTGGGGCGTGGAAAACGTGCCGTATGTTTTATTTGGTTTTCGGCACAACAAAAACATTTCTTTAAAAACCAAGATTTTTTGGATGTTTAATCATATGGAAGGTTTTTGGTCCTGGGGGACAAACGCGCTGTTAATTTTTCTGTTGGGGTGGCTGCCGTTGTTTTTGGGCGGACAGCAATTTAACGTTACGGTGCTTTCTTATAATTTGCCGCAAGTGACGCGGGCTATTATGACGGCAGCGATGATAGGCATTGTTTCCTCGGCCATTTACGGCGCCCGCCTTTTGCCGCCGCGGCCAAAGCACCATCAGCCGCGTAGGTATTTTTTTATGGCGATGCAGTGGATTTTAATGCCCTTTACCATTATTGTTTTTGGCGCGATTCCGGGTTTGGAAGCCCAAACGAGATTGATGCTGGGCAAGTATATGGGATTTTGGGTGACGCCGAAAGTGCGTCAGACAAAATCCTGAGGGGGCGACGGGGGAGAGAATTAGTTTAAAGTTGAAAAATCAAAGTTTAAAATGACAATGCAAAATGTAAAATTTTAAATTTTTGACTGTCATTTTGCATTTTGAGATTTGCATTTTACATTAGAGTAATCATAAATTTTAAGAATTAATTTCATATAAAAAAGCCTCTTGGTGTTTCTTGGGGCTTTTTGCTTCGCTGATTTCAGGCGAAAGCAAGATGAGATGGGCTTTGTTGGAGTTTTTGACGTTTGGCGTGCTTGCCATTGTTGTCGCCATTAACACGGGCTTCGGCCGCATTATGTTCTATTTTGCACGAAGTGCAAAAACGGGTGGCTGGCCCTGATAAAAGTTGATAGATAAGAGAAAAATAAAAAGGCCTCACCGTGTTTTTGGTGAGGCTTTTTGTGATGCATAATGCCGTCAGGCGTAGAGATTTGAGAAATGACGACGGCGGGTGCCGTTGCCACCCTTAAGCTGGTTTTCTTTACTTTCTTCTTTTTTTTTGCATGATAAACAAAGTTTGGTGAAGGGTCTTGCGATCAGCCTTTTTTTGTCGATCGGTTGGCCGCATTCCGCGCAGACGCCGTAGTCTCCTCTTTCTACGCGTTCCAGCGCTTGGCTGATCCTGTTTATGAGGTTTTTATTTTTGCTGATAAGTTTCTCTTTAGCGCTGGGATCGGCCAAATGATTGGCGACGCGTTCGTCGGAAACTTGGCCATTTTGGCTAACATTAAGCTCTAATTTGCGACTTTGAGAAAAACTCTCTATTCCCTTCAATGCCTCCTGCTTCTTTAATAGCAGTAATCCTTGGAAATAGCTTAGTCGGTCTCTGTTTAGAGCTGACCCCACCCTTTTCCCCACAATTGTTTTCTGCATCATTTCCCCCTCCTGAAAATGGTAAAAAAGTAAAAAGTTTTTGATTGGTCGCTAACGCCGCTGGTAAGAACTAATTTATACGCGTTCATTATTTTGATGGACGCGTAAGATTCTTCGCTACGTTCAGAAGGACAAAATTAAGAATAGCTAATCTATATATTTTTTATAGCATGAATTGGTTTAAAATGCAATTATAACCCTTCGACTTCACTCAGGGAATAAATCTTATTCCAAGTGAATATTATTTTGGAATTTTTGAAGCTGGTTTTTGAGCAAGGGATAAATTTTTAGTTCCGGGTCTGCTTGCAAAATTTTAGCGGCTTCGCTGCGGGCTTGTTTTATCATAATTAAATCAATCAGCGAACCCATGGGTAGGTTGGGCAGTCCGGATTGGCTGGTGCCGAAAAATTCGCCCGGCCCGCGAAGCTGCAAATCCTGTTCGGCAAGTTTAAAGCCGTCAGAGCAAGTGGTCATTATTTTTAAGCGTTCTTGCGTTTGGGCGGCGGCGGAGTCTGTAAAAAGCAAACAGTATGATTGGTGGGCGCCGCGTCCCACGCGGCCGCGCAGCTGGTGCAACTGTGCTAAGCCAAAGCGTTCGGCGCCCTCAATCATCATAATGGTAGCGTTGGGAATATCAAGGCCGACTTCTATCACGGAAGTTGCCACTAAAATATCAATTTTATTGGTGTTAAAATCCGCCATGATCTTATCTTTTTCTTTGGATTTTATCCGGCCGTGGAGCAGGGCGATTTTTAGGTCCGGAAAAATATTCTTGGCTAATTTTTCATACTCGGCTTTCGCGGCTTTCACCTCGGTCGGCGCGTCGTTGCGAGGAGCCCCGATATTCATCGGGGTAAACTTTGGACGAAGCAATCCCATGTTCTTGTTGCTATCCGCGGGATTGCTTCGCTCCGCTCGCAATGACGAATCTTCCGCGACCTCTATCCTGGGACAAACCACAAAAGCTTGCCGGCCTTGTTTGATCTGTTGGCGGATAAAATTATAAGCGGCCGTTCTTTTTATCGGCGGCACCAGGTGCGTCAAAACTTTTTGCCGGCCTTTGGGCATTTCAGTGAGCAATGATAAATCTAAATCGCCATAGAGAGTAAGCGCGAGCGAGCGGGGAATCGGGGTGGCGGTCATGGAGAGGAGATGGGGTATTGTTTTGGGGAGACCGTCGGGAGAAGCAATGATATTTTTTTGCAAGGCGGCGCGCTGAGCCACGCCGAAGCGATGCTGTTCATCAACAATGGCCAGAGTTAAATTTTTAAAAGAGATTTTTTCCTGAATGAGCGCGTGCGTGCCAACAACGATACTTGAATTATGAATTATGAATAATGAATCAAGGCCAGAATTCTTTTTACTTTTTTCATAATTCACTTTTTTATCTCCGCCCGTTATCAATCCTATTTTTACGTCAAAATCATCCAATAGGCCGCGTAAAGTATTATAGTGCTGTTTGGCCAGGATTTCCGTTGGCGCCATGAAGGCGGTCTGGTGGCCGGCTTTGGCATTTTCCAGGGCCGCCATGGCAGCCACCACGGTTTTACCAGAGCCCACGTCCCCCTCTAACAAGCGATTCATTGGTTGATCTTTGGCTAAATCTTGAAAGATCTCCCAAGCGGCTTTTTTTTGAGACAGGGTAAGTTTAAAAGGAAGCTTGGCAACGGCGCTTTGAATTAGCTCTTTGTTGAAGGAAATAGCCAAAGAGCGCTCTTTTAGACGTTGAATTTTTTGGCTCAAGACAAAGGTTTGGAGCAAGAAGAGTTCTTCAAAGGCGAGGCGCCGGCGGGCTTGGTTGGCGTTTTTAAGCGAAGCAGGGAAGTGAACCTGTACGATAGCAGGGCATAGGTCAAGCAGGCGCTGAGAACGTTTTATGGGCGCTGGAAGCCAGTCTGTTAATTGCTTGGCGTTTGGCAGATAAAGTTGAATGATATAGCGCAAATAACGAGAAGAAAGACCGGCGGTTTCAGGATAAACTGGGACTATCCGACCGGTATGGCGCAATTGGCTGGTAATTTTTTCAAAAGCCGGACTAGAGAAATATAAATCTTTATTAAGGTTTACCCTACCGGAGACATTAATTACGTCGTCAACCTTTAAGGATTTAGTAAGGTAGGGCTGGTTGAACCAGATAATTTTAATACTACCGGTGCTATCTTGAATATAAGCCTGAGTGATAGTCATCCGCTTTTTCCAGGTGCGGGTGTTGCTTATCTCAATTACGCGACCTTGAGCTGTGGCTATTTGGCCGACCCGCAAGTCAATTATTTTAGTGATTTGGGAGAAATCATTATACCGGCGGGGGAAATGATAAAATAAATCATGGAGCGTTTTAACCCCAAGCTTTAACAGCCGTTTTTGATAGACGGGCGAGATACGGGGGAGGGAAGAGATAGGAGAATCTAAATTCAAAATTAAAAATTCAAAGTTAAAAATTTAGGTATCCCGCTACGCGGGATGTATTAATTGTCGCAAAGCGACACCAAAATTTTACATTTTGATATTTACATTTTAAATTGTATTGTGCGCCCGCGAGGAATTTTACCCCCACACCTTATAGTTTGTTTGGGCATTAAGACTATTCGTGGAGGTTTATATCTGTGCGCCCGCGAGGAATCGAACCTCGATCTTAAGCTCCGCAAGCTTATGTTCTATCCGTTGGACTACGGGCGCATAAGTTTTTTATATAAAAGAAAAAAGGTGTGGGGGCGAACCTCTATCGCGAGATCCGCAATCTCGCGTTCTATCCGTTGGACTACGGGCGCCTAACTGCGCTCCGATTCACATCGGAGCTTCGATGGGCAAGTATTAAATTAAATAAACTGCTTGCCCTTCCGAAGCTCAAATGCAATTTGAGCGAAGGAGGGAACTACGAGGGCATATTAGCAAATGGCGCGTGGCAAATCGTTAAGCGCGGAGGTATTAAAATTTTAGTTTTCTAGCAATAATATCCGTTAAAGACTCTTCTTGTTTTTTTTCTTTAACGAAATTTATTAAAAGATCGCGAATGACGGCTGGTTTTTGGCTGCCTAAGGGCAGAGAAATTTTTGGCTGGAGTATTTTTTTAGTTTCTAAGCTTAAGGCTCTGATTTCGGGTTCTTCAAATATCCAAAAAGAAATTATTTCTTTGTGGGGAAGAGACAGGGAATTAGACACTTTTATGTTTTCGGCCGTGATGGTAACGGTTATTTGGCGCGGCCGTTTTTGAGCGTGAACATAGATTAAGAAAGAGGCGATCGGCACGAGCAGGGCGAAAAAATAATTTTTCATCAGGATGATTGCGGCAAAAAGTCCGGCCGCGATAATTCCCAGCGCCAAAAACCAAGTCCGCGTTTTGGGATGATAGATAAATTCCGGCGCGGTCCAGGAAAGAAGGGTTCGAGGCTCTTTAATAGTCATAGATTATTTTATTCCGTATAAAGCGGTGGGAGTGAGATTCGAACTCACGGTTCCCGTAAGGGAACAACGGTTTTCAGGACCGTCCCTTTAAGCCGCTCAGGCATCCCACCGCTTTTAACGGGCGGAGAGGGAGGGATTCGAACCCTCGATACGGTTTTAAGGCCATATAACAGGTTAGCAACCTGTCGCTTTCGGCCGCTCAGCCACCTCTCCTGAACCGTTTTAATTTACACTGAAACTTTATCTTTTTTTATCAGTTTAGTCAATTTAGCGCGGAGCACTCCCCTTTAAGAAAAAAGGAAGTCGGCAAAGATAAGCTTAGCTTTGAAGGAGTTATAATTTTACATAACTCACCCTAACCCTCTCTTATCTTAAGAGAGGGAATTAAATCTCTCCCCCGTAAAGGGGCGTGGGACGTAAAAGCGAAGCGCTCACGTCCCGTGGCCCCCGCGGCGTAAAGCCGCGTTGCGGCCACGCCGCTCTACGCGGGGCTACAGCCCAGCCTCCCTTTACGGAAAAGGAGGGGTAATTACTCTATCCTCTGGCAATAACCAGTCCCCAAATTTCTTTTGGAGAGAGGGATTTAAGCGCTCGCGCGCAGTCCTCAAAAGTTAAGCCGGTGGTGCAGATATCATCTACTAAGATAACGGTTTTATTTTTTAACGAATTTAAGTTTTGCGTGGTATTCCTCGGGATTGCTTCGCGTAAAGCGATGTGGTCGCCCCAGTAAAGGCCCGTGGCCCACTGGGCTTTACGGGCACGCGACTTTACGTCGTCCCGTTTTTGCGGGGCTCGCAATGACGATAGTGAGGAATGATTTTTTGACAATGTGAAAGCGTTTTTAATATTGGCGGCGCGAGCCACTTGGGTTTTAGCGGTGCGCTGGGGGAGCGTGTGGCGGGAGCGGACTAAAATATTTTTAGCCAGCGGAATATCAAAATGTGCGCTGATTTTTTGCGCCAGCAACTCCGCCTGATTAAATCCGCGCCAAGCGAAGCGCCGGCCGTGCAAGGGTACGGGGACGAGGATCAGCTTATCAGGCGGACAGTTTAGCAGCATATCAGTTTGTAAGAAACTTATCATTAGTTGAGACAAGGGGATAGACAGTTCTTTAACGAAGCGGTATTTATATTCGTAAATTATTTGGCGAAGCAATAAATTTTTCCAGTCAGCGGCAACCATGATTCCGTTCAGAGAGGAGCGTTCTTTATGTCGGCAGTTATCGCAAGCCAAGCCGGAAGGCGAGCGCCGGCCGCAGATAAAACAATTGGTGCTTAGGCAGACAGGTATGGAACTAAAGCAAGCAGGACAAAGATAAGAACCCTCTAAGCCGCAACCAAGGCAATACTTAGGGAAGATTAAATCTAAGCACCAGTGAGTTAGCTTAAGAAGTGGTTTCATTAATATTAGTGTAGCATTTTTATATGTTAAGATAATCAATGGCGGCATTTGGCAACTTTAAAATTTTTTCAATACCTGGTGTTTATGGTTGAGATAGGTGCGAGGGTAAAATTAACGCTTAGATATCCGATGTCCGGAATGCTGGATGTTCAATATTGGGACATCGGATATCTAAAAACACTATTTATAGTATTAATGTTTATAATAAGTCTTTTAATTATTTATTAATGTTTATGAATAGAGTAAAAAAAAATAAAGGGTATTAAACCCAAAGCTGAGCTTAGCTCTGCCAGAGCAGAGCTCCGGACTCAAAAAAGGAATATCCCAACCGCCGCAGAGCGGCGGGATATTAAAAACCCTGTATTTTGTCTTCGCTCGGATGATATGTCCCGTCTTACGGGACGCATCATCCTCGTTAGCCAAAATAAAATAAAATTAATGTGGATAATTGGTGTTGACAATGCTTAGAAAAGAATTAAAATAAGATAAAGAACATTGATAAACATTAATATTATAGAATTCAAGGAATAAAAATACATGCAAACATATTTAACCATAAATAAAGCGGCGAAGCTTCTGCATGTGACGCCGTTGACCCTAAGGAATTGGGATAAGAACGGAAAATTGAGAGCTTATCGCCATCCAAGCAATAACTACCGGGTTTATCGCTTAGATCAAATAGAAGCGTTTTTAAGGCGTCTTGAGGGCAGTAGGGCGAATAGGGCCGTTAGAAAGATGGATGTGTTTTAAAAAATGAAATAGAGCGATAAAAGTGAATCAAAAATCCCCGGCCAAGGCGGGGGATTTTAATTTTGGCAGAGCTAAGCTCTGATAGCGAGGATAATATGTCCCGCAAGGCGGGATATATTATCCAATCGCAGGTCAAGAAAGCTACGGGAGTGAAGGACAAAATTAAGGGATATTAAAGTCATTTTCCTCAACGGCTCAACGGGTTGAGCCGTTGAGCCGTTGAGCTGTTCGGGGGGCTTTAATTTTGGATCAACGTTTTGACATCCGATGTCGGGGGTTAAATGCCTCCCCCCGACCGCCATCGCTACGCCCTGGCGTTAGCGGGCAATCTCTCTTTTATAAAGAGAGGAGTTTTTTAAATCCCTCCCCACCTCCAGAGCTAAGCTCAACTTTGCCTTTTATAAAGGGAGGAGTAAATATTAGGTCATCGGATGTCAGAATAAAAACCCGCCTTCGTTAAAACTACGGCGAGGTGAAACCCGCCTTCGTTATCTCCTTTGCGCGAGGACAGGGAAGATCAAGGAAAACTACGGCGAGGTAAACAGAAAACCCCGCCAAGGCGGGGCTGTCTGCTAGAAATCCGGACTTATTGTCCTGCTTCTATTTTATTTTTTTTCAGAAAGCTTGTCAATAGGCAAATATCGGATATCGAATAATTTAAAATTTTTGCTGTGTTTTAAAGCTAAAAAACCGGTATCGGATTAATAGAAAAAATGATTTTGTGGATAAGTTTTTTAAAAAAACAAATTAGTCAGCCGCGGAAATATCGCGGGGGATAAGGAGGGGATAAATGATTTTGGGGGTAGAAAATCAGCCAAAGAATAACTAAAAAAATCAGGCCGCAAATATAGGTGTATTTTATTTTTCTTTCAGACGCGTCTTTTGGTCTATTCGCCGATTTGTCCGCCGATTTGTCCGCCGAAGTTTTACCGTGTCTATCCGTAGCCCTGTACGGAGGAGAAGCGAATGAGGAGGGTTTTTCGCCTTTAGGTATAACCTCACCCCTGCCCGCCCTCTCCTTTTAAAGGAGAGGGCGAAATCCCTCCCCGTAAAGGGGCGTGGCCCCCACGGGGCTTTACGCCCCACCTCCAGAGCTAAGCTCAGCTTTGCCTTTTATAAAGGGAGGAGTAAACATTGGGACATCGGGTGTTTTGAAGCTCTGACAGAGCTTAGCTCCGCTGGGACTCCATAATGTGGCTCCGCATAGTGTATTTATTAATGTTTATTAATGTTGATTATGTGTAATATAAAGTAATTCCCCGCGTGGGGTCATTCTGACCCCGCAGCGGCGGGGGGAAGAATCTAAAGAACAAGGTTCTTCACTCCGCCCCGCGGCTGCGGGGCTGCCGTTCAGAATGACAACCAAGGGAGTCATCTTGAGAAATCCCTGCTGGCCGGCAGGCAGTTTAATGAGGCTATTTTGCTAAACACCTCAACGGCTGAACGCCGTTGAGGTGTTAGGGGTTTTTGTGGGTGGATTGATCCAAGGATAACCTTACCTCCGCCCGCCATTGCTTAATTTAAGAGAGAGAGAAATACTAATTTTTTTGTACTTATTAAAAGAGAAGGCGGCAAATTTTTTTGTATCCACAGGCATGAAGGATAGGGTAATTAAAGGACATCGCAATGACATTTTAAAAAATTGAGCTGTGGATAAGTTTTTTATTGAAAAAGCTGGTATCGGTATAAAGAAAAATAAGGCAAAAAACGCCGATAGCACTTTTTGCTTTATTTAAGGCATTTTTAGTGTAATAGAATGAGAATTTAAGATAAAAAATATTTGATATCGGATGGTATCGCGGTGCCGATACGAGCGGTATTGACAGGTTTTCCAAAAAAAAGATACAATTGAAATGTAAAAAACAACCGGAATTTCGCGAAAAACCCGAAGGGGACGATGAGTCTCGCGGGTTTTTTATTTTGGAAAAAAAATAAATAATGTATTAGTAAAAACATCAGCCGATATCGTTAAGGGGAAAAGGGTAAAGTAAAAAAATAGGAGATAACTCACCCAAACCCTCTCTTAGTTTAAGAGAGGGAGGAAATGCAAAATACCTCCCCGGCCCTCTTTTACCAAAAAGAGAGAGAAAAGGCAAAATCCCTCCCAACCCTCCTTCGTAAAACTTCGGAAGGACAAGCCTCCCTTTTATAAAGGGAGGAGTAAAATCCTCCCTAACCCTCCTTTCCTTTATGGAAAGGAGGGGAACAAAGATAAAAAAATGGAACAAGCGGAACAGAAAAATAAATATATCTCTTTGGCCGAAGCCAGTTCGCTGACTCCTTATTCGCAGGAGTATTTAAGCTTGCGCGCGAGGCAGGGGAAATTACAGGCCAAGAAGGTGGGCCAGGATTGGGCGACCACTAAAGAGTGGGTGGATGAGTATTTGGTCAGATCAGGCGCCAACGGAGTTTTATCGGATAAAAAAGCCGAAGAAGAATACATTTCTTTGCGGGAAGCCGCCATGCATACTAAATACTCACAGGAATATTTGAGCTTGCGGGTGCGGCAGGGAAAGTTGCGGGCGACAAAAATCGGCCGGAATTGGGTAACAACTAAAAGATGGGTGGAGGAGTATGAACAAAAAATTAAAGAGGCAAAAACGCGGAAGCCAGCAACGGAAAAACCAACAACGGAAGGATTGATGGCGGCGGAGGCAGAAAAGACAAGAGGAGTTGATAGAACTAAAATAAAAGAAAATCTTTGGACGTCCGATGTCTGGGATTCGGGAGCGTCAGATAACT
>JAHKAK010000071.1 GCA_018826025.1 Patescibacteria group bacterium | reverse complement strand
AGCTGTTACTCTCTGGCTACTACGCCCATCCGGACTTCATGTGGGACAGCGACTACGAGTTCGTTTTCCGTTTCCGCAAGTTAGATTCTTAGAATTTTTTACACTTTGAAATTTTTGATGCTTTGGGTTTTTGAACCTTTGATACTTTTCCGCCGTAGGCGGTCGGTGAAAATTTTTGGTATAATGAAGTTAGCTTGGTTTTATTGAGCGGCTAAGGCTTCTCAAGACTATGTTGGCAGATATAGATCGAGAATGTAAACGGCCAAGCCTGCCTGCCGTAGGCAGGGCTTTTTACAGAGTGGTTTATATTTTGTCTTAAAAAAGAAATTAACTTGGTATGTGATGCTGGTGGATTTTAGATCCCAAATAATATACAGCCTGCAGTCTTTCGTTTTTACGGATTACTTGGGCAGTGGCACAGATGGCATCGCATACATAACCGACCGTGATGGCAATCCGAACGTGTTCAATCTGAATAGTGATAGCGACAAGCTGAAACTCAATGGCAACAACGCCAATCCGGACAACATGTGGAACAGCGACAACGAGTTCGTTTTCCGTTTCCGAAAGTCAATTCTTTTCCGCGTTTATATAGCGCGGTTTTTCTTTTCCGGATTATTCAAGCTATTTTTCCAGCCGCCCAGCATTTTGCCGACCTCTTCAAGCTTTAAGGCAGCTTCTTCAAAGTGTTTATGGGAAATTATTTTTGCTTCCCAAGTCACGGCAACAAGGAATTTCAGCGTATCTAAAGTTAACGCGCACTCGGAAATTTTTTCCGCTTTCTTATCTTTGCTGGTAAAATAGGCGATGTAGGCCAGCTCCAGCAAGTCTAAAAATTTGTTTTCAATTCTGGCGCCAAGAGTATAACGCGCGGTTTTAGGAATATGTTGAACAATATTAATCCAAAGCAAATATCCCTCTTTGATGCGTTGGAGAATAGAGGCTTTATCGAGAGAGAGAGAGAGAGAGAGAGAGGGGGGGGGAGAGTAAAGGGGTTTGCCATATTTTCCATAATATCATATCCATGGAAAATTTGCTTATTTCCTGGCAAGAATTTTTACGCGGAAAAAGAAAACGCCAGGATGTGGCCGAGTTTTCAGCGCATTTTATGGATAATATTCTGGCACTTCATCAGGAACTTGCGGGAAAAACATATCGGCATGGCGGTTATCAGGCGTTTAAAATCAACGACCCCAAGCCGCGCGATATTCACAAAGCCAGCGTGCGCGACCGGTTAGTGCACCACGCGCTTTACCGGATTTTGTATCCGTATTTTGACCGGCAATTTATTTTTGATTCGTATTCCTGCCGTATTGGTAAGGGCACGCATCGGGCGATAAATAAATTCCGGGAATACGGCAGAATCGTTTCGCACAATCACACTCGGACCGTCTGGGTTCTAAAATGCGACATCCGAAAATTTTTTGCCAGCATTGACCATAAAATATTGAAAGATATTTTAGTGAAGCATGTCGAAGAGGAAGATGTTTTACGGCTTCTTTCATGGGTGGTAGACAGTTTTAATGCCGAAGGTAAAACTGGCGTTGGTCTACCGCTTGGAAATTTAACCAGTCAGCTTTTGGTGAATATTTATATGAACGAGCTTGACCAATTTATTAAACGTAAATTGAAAGCCAAATATTATATCCGTTATGCCGATGATTTTGTTATTTTTTCTGAAAACCGTGAATGGCTGGAGAAACAAATTTCTGTGGTCGCTGATTTTTTATCGCACGAACTTAAATTGCAATTACACCCTGAAAAAGTTTTTATTAAATCATTGTCTTCCGGCGTTGATTTTTTGGGGTGGGTTAATTTTTCACATCACCGAGTTTTACGTTCGTCAACCAAATGGCGGATGTATAAAAAATTGGAGGCGGATGGCGGGATAGGAACGATGGCTTCTTATCTAGGGTTGTTGAGCCATGGGAATGCATATAAATTGATATGCCGGGCGCAGAATTTTAAACCATAAAATAAAGGCTTGTTTTTATTTATAAAACATGATACAGTGTCTATTGTTGACGTTAAACGTTAATTGATTTTTATGCTGGAATTAAAAGCTGAAACAAGGACTATTTTTGGCAAGAAAGTAAGCAGTTTAAGGAAAGATGGATTTCTTCCGGCTGTTTTGTATGGTCATGGCATAAAGCCAACGGCGGTGACGGTTAGCGCTAAAGAATTTGATAAAATTTTTAAGCAAGCCGGTGAAACCACGCTATTAAATTTAGCTATTGGCGATAAAAAACACAATGTTTTTATTCACGATTTTGCCAAAGATCCTTTGTCGAGCCAGATAACTCATGTTGATTTTTTTGAAGTGAAGATGGACGAAAAAATAAAAACAAAGGTTCCTTTTGTTTTTATTGGCGAGTCGCCAGCGGTGAAAGCGGATGGCGGGGTGCTCGTGCGCGCGATGCAAGAAGTGGAAGTTGAAGCTTTGCCGCAGGATTTGCCGAAAGAAATTCCAGTGGAAATATCTTCGTTAAAGACTTTTGAAGATAAAATTTATATAAAAGACCTATCATTGGGCAGTGGCGTTAGGGTGATAGCTAATCCGGAGGAGACGGTTGTTTTGGTGGCTCCGCCTCGTTCCGATAAAGAAATGGAAGAACTGGAGGCTAAGCCCGCTGACACGGTGGCGGAAATTAAAGTTGTGGGTGAAGAAGAAAAAGCGGCCGAGACCGCCGCCGGCGCCGATCAGGCAGAAACAGAGCAGGTTAAATAACCGTTTTAATACAAATTTTAGGATGGAAAAACTTGTTAAAAATAAATTTTTCCACAAAGCCACTTCGCGTTTAGCGGCGGGGTGGTTTTTTGTTTTATTTTTTTCTTTGATGTTTTTTAAATTTGCTTTAGCCACGCCCGCGGAAGATCAGAAAAACAGTCTGCGCCAGCAAATCGATGAGATTCAAAAACAAATTGACGCTTACCGCGCCAGCATTTCTGATTTAAAACAGCAAGGGAACACTTTAAAAAGAGAAGTCTCTCTGCTGGACAGCAAGATGAAGGCGGCGCAATTGGAAATTCAGCGCACGGCTTTAAATATTAGCCAGACAGAAGTTGGGATTTCTGAAAAAAATTTAGCCTTGGGCCAGGCCGAATTAAAATTAGAGAGAGAACGGGAACTTTTAGGCAAATACGTTCAGGCAATTTATGAAGCGGATCAGCAGGGAACGCTGGAAATGATATTGAGCAATGAAAAGCTTTCTGATATTTTTGATCGGGTCAGTTCCTTGCAAAACGCGCAAAATGGAATCTACGAAAGTATGGAGGCGATTCGGGAATCAAAAGTTATTTGGGAAAACGATAAACAGCTGTTAGAAGAGAGGAAAGAAGAGTTTAATCAGCTGAAGGTTTTGCAGGAAATTCAAAAACGCTCTTTAACCATTCAACAGAGCGAAAAAAATAATTTATTAGCGCAAACTAAAGGCCAAGAGTCAAATTATCAAGGCTTGATAAAAAAAGCTAAAACAGACGCCGAATCAATCAGAAAGAATCTTTATTTATTGGAAGGAGTGGGGCTGTCCATGACGCTGGAAAAAGCGTATCAATATGCGAAAAAAGCCTCTAATTTAACAGGTATTCGGCCGGCTTTTTTACTGGCCGTGCTTAAAAATGAATCCAGTTGGGGCGAGAAAGTGGGAACTGGCACCTGGCGGCGCGATATGCACAAAAGAGACCAGGATGCTTTTATCCAAATTTGCGATGAGTTGAATTTGGATCCGGACAAAACACCGGTGTCGCGCAAGCCATCATACGGCTGGGGCGGTGCCATGGGCCCGGCGCAATTTTTGCCCGCGGTGTGGCTGCAATATAAAGATAAGATAGCGCAATTGACCGGCCACAATCCGCCAGATCCTTGGGATATTGAAGACGCGTTTGTGGCGGCCAGCATAAAATTAACGCAAGCCGGCGCCGGCGCGCAAACTTATAACGCTGAATGGAAGGCCGCGCAAATTTATTTTGCCGGCAGCCGCTGGAATAAGCCAACTTATTATTTTTACGGCAATCAAGTGATGGAAATGGCGGCCGTGATTCAGGAGCAATTGAACATTATTGCTAGATAAGCCCCGTTAAAAATTATTAGATAATTTATTTTGGCTAAGCTCAGCTTTGGGTTTAATACCCTTTATTATTTTTAAATGTCGCTTCTTTTACCGTATTTTCATTTTTTGCAATTGGTTTATTCAATAATTTCTAACGGGGTAAAAGAACTAAAAACCGCCATGTTACAGGGCGGTTTTTAGTTGGGATTTGTTGCTGTAATCTTATTGTTCGAACCCCTCGACTTCCCCCGTCAAGACGGGATCCGCTCGAAGAATAAGTATCTTATTAGTTTTTTAAGGTGTCATTAACGAAGGAACAAGAGGAACGTATTGGCTAAGGTTTTTGATTTGGCTGTCGTTAAGCGCCAAGGCGGCATTTATCGCGTTTTCAATATTGTTGTTGGAAAAAGTCAGTTGGTCACCGACGTGTAAAACTATTGATTGATCAGCCAAGTGTTTGCGTAGATAATCTTCAATATAAATTCGCTGTTCCGCTCCTATTTTTTGTGATAACTCCGGCTTATCTTTAAGGTATTCTTTGAGTGCTTGACGCGCCAGATGTGTTTGCCCGTTGCCTTTGGCCGCGAAGACGGTTACGCCGCTTTCATCGATAGTAGCTTTTGGGGTAGAGGTTTCTTTTATTTGATTGTCATTAGCCGCTGTCACAGGGGCGTTAACAATGGGGCTGGCCGAAGTAATAATTTTTTCCAAGGCGGGCTTAAGCGTGGCGATTCTTTTTTGGTAGTTGCGATAAAAATATACAGTGCCGGTTGCCAGAAGGGCTAGGATCAAAACGGCGGCTAATTTTCGCCAATTTTGCCTGAACCAGTTATCAGGAGCGGGTCCGTTAAACTGCGGACCGGGCATGGAAAAATCTAGTTGGTTTGGCATAGATTTCTTTGAATCAGGAATAGGTTTTCTGCGTCGTTTGGCGTAATTTTTTGCGTGGTTTTGCAAAAGTATATCGCAGAACTACGCTGAACCGAAACGCGGAAAAACGCGGAGAGACCATTTCATAATTCAAAGTAAAATGGATTTTAAATTTTAATCCCGTCATTCCGGGCTTGCTTGCCCGTTTATTGTTTCGGCCCCGTATAGAAGTTCAATCAGGATTTGTCGTAGGTCGAGTAAATATGCGATTTCGCCTATGGCTTTAATTCGTGAAAACACAAGTTTTGTCAAAAACTTCTAACGGGGTAAATGAGCAGGCAGGTGCGGAATGACGCTATGCCATAAATTTTTAAGGAACTTTAACCACGGATTACGCTGATTTGGAGCGGATATTGCGGATGGATTTTTAATATCTGCGTCAATCCGTTATGAATCAGCGTTATCCGTGGTTCTGGCTGCGGAAGGCCTTAATTATCGGGTCCAATTTTCCCTCCATGATTGATTCCAAATTATGCCAACTTTTGCCGATTCTATGGTCTGTAAGGCGATTTTGCGGGAAATTGTAGGTGCGGATTTTTTCGGAACGGTCGGCCGTGCCGATCTGCTGGCGGCGTTCGTCGGAAAGCCGAGACATCTGTTGATTATGCGAATGTTCATAAATTTTGGCGCGCAGAATTTCCATAGCAATTTCTTTATTTTGTGATTGGGACCGCTCGGTTTGGGAGAAAACAACGACATTGGTTGGGAGGTGAACAATTCTAACGGCGGTGGATCTTTTATTGACGTTTTGCCCGCCAGGGCCGGAAGAGCGCACCGCGTCAATTTGCAGATCTTGCGGATTAATTTTTACTTCCGTGGCTGTTACCTTGGGGAGGATGGCGACAGAGGCGGTGGAGGTGTGCACTCGGCCATTTTTTTCGGTCTTGGGCACGCGCTGGACGCGGTGCACGCCGCTTTCATTTTTTAATTGTTCGTAAGCCTCGGCGCCGGAAATCTCCATAACAATTTCTTTAAGGCCGCCAACAGAGTTTCGACTTTCGTCTAAAACAGAAAAACCCCAACCTTGCGATTGGGCATATCTGGAGTACAGGCGGAAGAGATCAGCCGCGAAAATTCCGGCTTCGTCTCCGCCGGTGCCGGCGCGAATTTCAAGAATTATACCTTTTGTTTTTGGCGTATCCATATTTTTTGTCATTGTGAGGACTCCGCATTTTGCGGGGGACGAAGTAATCTCGCGGATGGCTGTAATATAACGGGATCCCTCGCGGAGTTTACCCCGTTGAAGAAACGAAGTTTCTTTTTTAGGGGCTCGGGATGACGCTACGCGTCATTTTTGTTTCTTAACCCGCTCCTTTTTCGCCCCTTTTTTAGCCGAGATTTCACCCTTTTTAGTCTGCATTTTGCGGAAGCGGTCAACGCGACCGGCTGTGTCAATAAGTTTTTCTTTACCGGTATAGAATGGATGGCAAGCCGAGCAAATTTCAACATTAAGCTCGGGCTTGGTTGAGCCGGTTGTGAATGAATTGCCGCAAGCGCAGGCGGCTTTTGCGTCCGGGTAATATTGAGGATGAATGCCTTTTTTCATTATTTCTACCAATTATGATTTAAGACCAATTACGAATGAATTTGTTCGTTGATGGTTTATCCTTAGCCGGTTATTTATGGGTTTCTATCGTAGTGCTCATTTTATCATAAAAAGAGAATTTGGCAAGAGATTGTTGCTTTTTTATAAATCCTGGAGTATACTTTTATCAATTGATTCGCTTGTCTGTAATGAAAGATTATTCTTTCTTTTTTCAGTTTGGGCGGTTAAACCAAGAAAAACGATTATATTTTAATTTTAAAATTATTCCTCTCCTCCTCGGATGAGGGGGAGATTGAGAGGGGGTGTTGATTCTTCATTGTTTTCACCACCTCACCCTAGCCCTCTCCTCGTCTGAGGAGAGGGGGTATGATACAGAATATTATTATGACCGAAGAAAAAAGCACTATCATTGATGTGAAATTACCTTCAGCCGAACAATTGGTTGAGGCAGGAGCTCATTTTGGCCATAAAACTTCCAGTTGGAATCCCAAAATGGCGCCGTATATTTTTGGTCCCAGAAATGGCGTCCATATTTTTGACGTAGAGAAAACCTTGAAAAAAATGTCAGAAGCGCTATTTTTTATGGCGCGCGTTCTGGCTAACAATGGCAAGGTTTTATTTGTCGGCACTAAGCCCGCGGCTAAGGCGCTGATTGCTTCTTCCGCTAACGAGCTAAATTTACCCTATGTGGCTAATCGGTGGCTGGGCGGCACGCTGACTAACTTCAAAACTATTTCCAAGCGCATTCAGTATTTAAAGGAGTTGGAAGAGCAGAAAAAAACCGGCCAGTGGGATAAATTTACCAAAAAAGAACGGCTGATGTTGCAGCGAAAAATGGAGAAGTTGCAGGGACAATTAGCCGGTATCAGGGATTTGAATAAATTGCCCGAAGCGGTTTTTATTACGGATGTTAAAGTGGATAATATCGCCATGCGCGAGGCTAAGATAACAAAAATTCCAGTTATTGCAATTTGTGATACGAATATGAATCCGGTTGGCATTGATTATATTATTCCGGCTAACGATGATGCCACGGCTTCTCTAAAAATTTTGTTAGCCACGATAACGGATAATCTGAAGAACGTTAAGCCAATGGTGAAAGTGGCGGAGAAATAGTCGCTCGGATTTGCTTTCTGAAATCGTGAAATTTTCCCCAGCGTGAAAAATTTCACTCGCCAGTTTTTCTCGCTCGTCCCTCCAGAATGTCGGGACACCGTGCCCGCTCGAAAAACTGAGCGTTTCAGAAAAGCAAACCCTCGCTTAAAAATTTAACTCACCCCCTGCCTTCGCTAAAGCTACGGCGAGGCAAGCAACCCTCTCTTTAAAAAAGAGAGGGAGTTCCTCCTCTTTTTCTAAAGAGGAGGTTAGGAGGAGTTAAATTATTCGTAATTAGCGGTAATTCGTAATTGGTAGGATATAAGTAATTTGTAGGAAAAATATGGTTTCAGCTGAACAAATCAAAAAATTAAGAGAGGAAATGGGCGCTTCAATGATGGATTGCAAAAAAGCGCTGGAAGAGGCTGGCGGCGATGAAGCTCGCGCTCGCGATCTTTTATCTAAGCGCGGCGTAGAGTTAGCCGAGAAAAAAGCGGAGCGCCAGACCAACAGCGGCATCATTGAATCTTATATCCACGCCAATCAAAAGATAGGCGCTTTAGTGGCGCTTTATTGCGAAACGGATTTTGTGGCGCGGAACGAAAATTTTAAGGCTTTGGCTCATGAAATTTGTTTGCAAATTGCGGCCAATGGCGCGCAAACCCCGGAAGAACTTTTGAATCAGCCGTATCTCAAAAATCCCGAGAAGACAATCAAAGATTTAATCAGCGACGCGGTCGGGAAATTAGGAGAAAATATTAAAGTCGGAAAATTTGTGCGTTTTGAACTCTAAACCACGGATAACGCGGATTTTGAGCGGATATGGCGGATAGAAAATTCCGCGTCAATCCGCCATAAATCAGCGCTATCAGCGGTTGTTATATGTCTTGGATAACAATTACGGGCTCAGTTTTGTTCGCGGGCGGCGTGGTTGGTTTAGCGATAATTATTTTTCGCAAGGTCTCAACCTTAGCTAAGCTTTCCGATGATTCTTACCCTGCATTGAATGGCAAAATCAGCGAAGGGATAAAAACCCGTCTGCGCGGAATAAAATACTCAAATTTTTTCCCGCTGATTTTAAGCGGGCTGGAAAAAAACTTAAGAAAATTTCGGCTGCTCGTTTTAAAAGTGGATAATTTATTTGTCGGCTGGATAAAGCGGGCGCGCGATAAATCCGATACCTGGACCATCCGGTCGCGGGCGTGGATGGAGCACCGGCGGTTGAAGAAAAAAGAAGAAACGCAGCTATTGGAAAAATTAGATAAAGTTGAGATTTCAGAGAGTTTAGAAAAAATTCACGAAGAAGTAGCTAAAGATGAGGATCTGGCTTTTAAAGAAAAAGTAGAGATTGTTAATAGCGTGGAAGAAGAAAAAGTGATAGAGCCGGTTATCAGCGAAGTGGTTGACCAACAGCCGGAGGAAGAAGAAATTCTGACGGTCTCTGAAGAAGAGAAGAAGTATATTGATGCTATCGCCCAAAACCCCAAGGATGTTGAATCCTACCGAGTGCTTTGCGATATTTATGTGAACCAGCAAAGTTATTCTGATGCCCGAGCTTGTTTCCGGCAGGTGCTGAAGCTTGACCCGACTGATGAAACAACTAAAGCAAAACTGGAAAGAATTAAAGGGTTGCGCAGCGCGAAGAAAAAATAAGAGGCACCTTTTTTGGCGCTTGCCCATCGAAGCTCCGATGAGAATCGGAGCGTAGTTGGGCCAGAGTAGCTTCCGCCTTCGCTCAAATTACATTTGAGATCCCCCCTTCGCCAAGGCTTCGGGGGACAAGTCAGAAGAGCCGACTGCGTCTTTCTGTAGCTTCAGCGAAAGAGAAAGCTCC
Organism: Patescibacteria group bacterium; assembly: GCA_018826025.1. Classification (GTDB taxonomy): domain Bacteria; phylum Patescibacteriota; class Minisyncoccia; order Portnoybacterales; family GWB1-42-6; genus UBA8475. The sequence goes on along the minus strand of JAHKAK010000071.1, from coordinate 6,968 downwards.
GATGAGAATCGGAGCGTAGTTGGGCCAGAGTAGCTCAACTTGCTCCGCCAAACTTGCCAGCGTAGCTCAGCTTGCCCCACCATCTTTTGCCACCCTAGCTCAGTTGGTAGAGCAACAGTTTTGCTTGCCCCGCCACAATTGCCGAGATAGCTCAGCGGTAGAGCAACGGTTTTGTAAACCGTAGGTCGTGGGTTCAAATCCCTCTCTCGGCTCAAGGCAATTGTGGCGGGGTAAATAGGTCGTCGGTTCGAATCTGACGGGTGGCTCTAGCAGGCAAAAGATGGTGGGGTGAAGTAGAGCAGCTGTTTTGTAAACAGCAGGTCGTCGGTCCGATCCCGACCGCTGGCTCAAAGGCAAGTTTGGCGGGGTGAAGTAGAGCAACGGTTTTGTAAACCGTAGGTCGTGGGTTCGAATCCCACCTTCGGCTCCAAGGCAAAAAGTGTGGGATAAACATAAAAAGTTAAAAAGGAGGTGCAGCGATGGTTCTTTTTATTGAAGGTTTAATTTTTCTGGCTTTGGTCGCCACGTTTATTTTTATGGCGAGATTTTTTCTCAAGGAAGTTATCGAAGAAGTTTGTCATTGTCTCGTCGCGGAAGAAGAAAAAAAGTGGTTTGATGTTTATTATCAGCAACTTTCTCGGAAAAAGATATTCATAGCAACAAAAATAGTCGCCTGGTCGCTGATAATTGTTGGTTCTATAATACTTCCATCTTCCGTGTTCTTAGCCACGCCAGAAGTTTTATGGCTGGGTCTGGTTGTCTATGTTAGTGGCGTCCTATTGATAGAAGTTCCAATTGACAGACTTAAAGATCGAGCGTTTTTGCGGGTGTTGGAAGAAATTGACAATAAATCGCCGGAGGAATTACGGGAATTTAAAGCTAAATTAGGGCTGGCATAGCCCTGTGCTCCGTCAAATTTCTGGCGGAGCTTTTCATTCCACAACGCGTCTTGGGGTAGACAATTCAGCGTAAAATGGTAATATTTATGTAAGCTTATCACTTATCACTAAACACTTATCACTTTTTTCCAGGGATGGCCCTCCTTCGCGCAAGGCTACGGAAGGGCAAGCAGAGCGGCGGAGTATTTTAGTAGCTTACTTATAACTTATCACTAATCACTTAGCATTTTTTCCAGGGGTGGCAGAGCGGCCCCGTAAAACCCCGCCACAGTGGGGTCACGGGGCGAGCAACTGGTTGAAGTAAATATTAGGTAAAATAAAAGTTAGTATTTCATAATAAACCCAGGGGTGGCAGAGCGGTTGATGCGGCGGTCTGTAAAACCGTTTCAGGCAGGTTCGACTCCTGCCCCCTGGACCCCGTTAGAAATTATCGGGCAGTCCTTTAGCTTACGATAATAATATTGTCATCATATAGGCTTTATCCCGCGATAAATTATTCAATAATTTTTTACGGGGTGGACCCTCTAGTGAGCCCTACCGAAGGGCTTAATTTTGAACCTATATCGGTTCTACTCCTATCGGGTTCAAAAACTCAAAAAATACAGTTTGCCTTGAATAAAGGATTTTACAGGGTTCGACTCCTAGTCCCTTTTTTTAACGGCAATAGGTATATGAAAGCAAAAACGCAGATATTAATAGTCCATGGTGGAATGACCTTCAAAAATAGGAAGGATTATTTGAATTTCCTAAAGAATAGAGAAATTTCAATTGCGAAAAAAATAAAATGGAGCAGCGATTATTTGGACAAGGAATTAGGTAAGAATTTTGAAATAATTAGGCCTCGGATGCCCTTGCAAGACGATGCCAAATATGGCGATTGGAAAATATATTTTGAAAGAATTATTTCTTATTTAAAAGATGATATGATTTTAATTGGGGAATCGCTTGGCGGGATTTTTCTTGCAAAGTATTTATCCGAAAATAAATTTCCTAAAAAGATATTATCAACTTATTTGGTTTGTCCGCCTTTTGATAATACGTTAACAGGCGAGGATCTGGTCGGCGGCTTTAAACTTAAATCCGATTTGTCTTTGCTTGAGAATAACTCAAAAAATCTTTATTTGTTGTTTTCGGAAGATGACGATGTCGTTCCGGCGCCTCACGCTAAAAAGTACGGCGAGAAATTAAAAAATGCAAAGATTGTAATTTATAAAAGCAAGAACGGACATTTTAAAATTCCCAAGTTTCCCGAAATTATTGAAATGATAAAGGGCGATGTAAAATAGATTTTAAGCCAAAAAGGCGCTAGTGAGACCGAAGCGGTTGGACTCCTGGAGCGGGGACTCTCTAGTGAGCCCTACCGGGCCCCATTCACACTGACTAAATTGAGCTAAGTCAAGACGAAAAACCGCCAGTATTTTGGCTGGTTTTTTGTTGAATTTAAGGGGCTTTTGAGGTAAGCTAAGATATATAAAACAAAATAAATGCAAAAAAGAGCAAGGGCGGTAATAATAAAAGATAAGAAAATACTGCTGATAAAAAGGACTAAAAACGATTCCTTTTATTGGGTTATTTCGGGTGGAGCCGTTGAGGAAAGTGAGACCAACGAGAAGGCGTTAAAAAGAGAGTGTAAAGAAGAGCTTGGTGTAGATATCCAAATTAAAGAATTGTTGCTGGAAGTTAAATCGCAAAAGCCGGAAACAAAAAGCCAAAAAGAATATTTCTATCTTTGTGATATTGTGGGTGGCGTTTTAGGGTCGGGGAATGGCCCGGAGTTTCAGAAAAATTCGTCATATTATGGCAATTATGATATTGAATGGAGAAATATTAACGATCTTAAACTAATCGATTTAAAACCAGAGGAGATTCGTGATCTGATACGCAATAAATACAAGAATTAGGAAAAAGTTGTTGAAAAAATCTTACGAACATTATTAATGTGGGGTAGGAGTGTCATGGACATCCTTTTCCTTGAGTGGTATATTGAGGCTCATTAGTAATCAGCGTGCGAGGGGATTAAAAACCAATAAAACAATGGGCAAAATAGAAAAGGATAGGAAGATGACAAAACACTTAATCATCGCATCGTATGATGGCATCAATGCCCACTACTGTGGAGTTGGGACAATTATCAGAAATACAATCTTTGCGTTAAAAGATTTTGCTGGCGAGGAAGGAATCAAGGTTAGTCTCGCTTATATTTCTGCAGATCCGAAGGGAAAAGTCTTTAACAATGAATGCTTTAAAGACAGTGTTAATCTCGTGAAAAATACGGGTGGCCACCTAATCTCTTTATGTAACGGGACTGCCGGATTTGACGAAAGTGATATGTGGAAGAGTTTCCCTGAATGGAAAAATGCGTGCGCGTCACTATCAACAGCACTAAATATGATTCTGGATGATAAAGACGACAATGTCTTAATGTTACATGACACCCCATTTTTATTATTTACGAAATTCAAACAGCAAATTTTCGGAAAAAACCTAAGATGCTTTTATATACCACACAGCTCGGGCTTAAATCATGCGTTTGGGGATGATAAATGGAGAAATAAAAGAATAGAGATTGAAAGAGAGGCATTTCAAGCTATACGGAAAGATGATTCATCGCGATTACTTGCAGAAGGTAGAAATTTTGCCAAGCATTTGATTAAAGATTACGATGTGACTTTTGAAGAGGACGCTTATCTTACAAACGGTCTTTATTTTGATCGCTACAAAGAATTCCTTAATCATGAGTTTGACATTTCTGATCTTAATAAATTTGGCATAAATATAGATCCAAAATCAAAAATAATTTTTAGTTGGGGCAGGTGCTCTACCGCAAAAGGATTTAAAGAGTTGTTGGAGGTATGGCAAGGTGTTGTCGAGTCGTTACCTGACTATCATCTGATTATTCAGACACCGAATAATTCTGGTGAAGACAATTATTTCCGATCTCTTAAAGAGTATGAGCAAAATATTCCTAGGACAATTATTATAGACGATTTCAACCCAAAAATATGGCAGACCATGCTTCGTATTAAGAATACTGACATTGTTTGCATACCTTCCGTTATGGACCCCAATCCGCACACAGCGATTGAAGCAAAATTGTTTTCTACTGGCATGAGATATGTGATTGTTGCTAGTAATGTAGATGGAGTAAAAGATACCTATACTGACGATGAATGTTTATATGTAAATCCATATTCTAAAGAAGATTTCTCGAGTGGCCTTCTTAAGGCGTCTAGATTGAACGAAGAAGAAAGACGAAAAATGAATGAGACTAATGCTAAGAATCTCTCGAATTATGATTACTCAAAAAAGATCAGGGATTTTCTTAAAAGAATAAAACTCTTATGATTTTTCGCTGGTCAATTTGGGGAGATCACATATCTAAAAATATCGAACTGCTTCGATATAGTATTCTCTCTTTCAAAAAACAATTTGGAAATAATCACCAGTATGTTGTCTACACGGATAATGCCGAGTATATTAAAAGATATCTAGATAAAACTGTAGATATCCGACAGTTCCCGACAGGTGAGGGTTCTCTATTTCGTATCACTTCCAAAGCAACGTGGTTAAAGTGGTGTCCTTCATCGAGGATGGATATCGATCAGACTGAATTTTTCGTAGACTCCGACGTTTTTCTATTGAAATATCCGAAAGAAATTGACTTGTTTCTATCTAATCCAGACATGAAGTTCGCCATTATGGACGAATTTTTTGGCCAGTCATGGCAGCATGGTACGATGCGTAAAAAAGCTACTTTGGATACGCCTTTCGTAAATGCCGGGTTCTTTATACAAAAAACAAGATGTGATATTTCTGGTGATTTGATTAAAGAATTTGAGTGGTGGCAGAAAAACATAAAAAGTGACGAACAAACTCATCACGACGAACAGGGGGCATTAGCAATCGCACTCACAAAATATTTCATTAGTGGAGAATTGTATATTTTACCGAAAGATACCTATGTGCTCATTGGAGAAAATGAAAATACAAATATCAGCAATCTAGATGATATAACCCTATTCCATGCGGTCTACCCAAATCATTCGGCGTTTTATAAATTTAAGAATTTTCTCGATAATATTTTGTATGAGCAGTTAAGGATAAAATAGAATAATGCTACATTATAAGCCACATGAAAAATAATACCGTAGCAATTCTCATGTCCGTTAGAGACGAAGAGTCGTATATCGATTTTAATATTTCGTACCATCTTGATCTTGGTTTTGATTATATATTCATTGCCAATCACTGTTCGATCGATAACACAAACAAAATATTGGATTCATACAAAGACGATCTAAGGGTCGTTGTAATAGAAGAAAAAGATCCGGTTTTTGATCATGCAAAGATTGCAAATAAATTACTTAACTACGCCAATGTAAGCTACAAAATAGACTGGTTCATTTTTCTAGATGCCGATGAATTTCTTTCAATAAGGGATAAATCGATCAAAGATTTTATAGCTCGATTAGAGAATAAAGATATTCCTTACGCAACAATTGGTTGGGCGAATGCGTTGTTTGACCACACGCTATCTGATTACAGATGTTCTCCTGTACACGCAATAGATACGACGAAATATTATTATCCATGGCCAGAAAAAGAATGGCAAGAATACGGTCATTTCAGGAAAGCTATCGTGAAAAATCATAAAAACATGGAAATTGTCGTAGGTGGGCATTATGTAAAAACTGAAAACAATCCTGGATTTTTTGGCGAATATCATTGGAATCCTTTTATTATTCCAAAGAACGAAGCTAGATTACTGCATTTTGAATTTAGGGGAAAGGCAGATGAAATATATAAAAAATGGGAAAAATTAGCATTGTTTGAAAACGATTCAACTTCTAATGCTATCTCTCCCTGGTTTGAACGAATTCAGACAATTAGGAAATATGTTAAAGATTTTAAAGATAATATTGATGAAATTAACAAGAGATGGTTTTCTGAACATAGGACATTTTGGGGAACAATCGTGCCCGAAGATAGAATAGTTTATGACACCACGCTGTCTATTTGGTATAGAAAATATTTTAGGAGAAAAATAGAAAGTAAAAAAATCAAATCGGTTTGTTTGGTTCGTAGTGGATACTTAGGTGATGTAATAATAACTGAACCAATTGCACGATTTTTATCAAAATACGTGAATAAAGTTTATTTAGCTACAGAGATAGAAAACGCCGAATTAATATTTAATACCTATGACGAAGTATATAAATACAGTCAGGTTAATTCAGGGGAAATTGATTGTGACATAATGATAAGGCTAGTTTACGAACTTAGCGGCAATCAAAAAACATACGTACAGGGATACATGGAATCCATTGGCTTTGATGAAATAGACGTCAAAGATATCCCAATACTAAGCAGTAATTGGGATAATATTATAGATGGCAAATATATCCTCGTTGCTCCCTTTGTAAGTCAGTGGGAGGAGAAAAAAAGAAATTGGGGGTACGAAAAGTTTATTGAGTTATCAAAACTATTAGAAGCAGAATACAATACTAAATGTGTAATACTTGAAAAGAATTATTCTTTTAGCGAGATGATGTCTCTTATCAAGCATTGTCAGTTTTTTATTGGAAATGACTCTGGTCCTGCAATAATTGCTCAAAGTTTTAGAAAGAAAGCATTTGTCATTTTTGGAGCGACTCGTCCTGATTATATACATAAGTCGGAATGCACTATTCCTATCTATGACAGGAACCGACACAAACTTTGCAAGCACAATTCAAGAATCGAGGAATTAAACTGTTGCGAAGAGTTTTGCATGGATAGAATAAGCATTAATAAAGTTTTTGACCAAATCAAGATGAATATATGAATAAACCAAAATTAGAAATCAAATTAGCTTTTATTACCGGCTTAAGAGAAGTTGTTTTAAACGAGATAAGTCGATCGGCGAACTTTCGTGTTATTAAAGAGGAGGGTGATTATATCTATTTAGATTTTGTGCAAGATCTTACCGCGATCAAACACCTAAGAAGCGTTTCTCGAGCATATGTTGTCACGCAAAATTCTAAATATAGTCCATTTTATATTTTCAACCACAAATCAATCATAGGCAGT
>JAHKAK010000070.1 GCA_018826025.1 Patescibacteria group bacterium | reverse complement strand
TTATTATCAACTTTATTTAACCTGGCTAAAAACGGCAGCTGTTTGGCGTTTTTTAGTATTGCCTCAATCGACCAATATTCTTGCGTGTTAAATTTTTTTATTTCCCGTTCGCGTTCAACAATTAAACGGACGGCTACTGATTGCACGCGGCCGGCAGATAAACCCTTAGCTACTTTTTTCCATAAGAAAGGGGAGAGTTCGTAGCCGACCAAACGGTCAAGAATTCTTCTGGCCTGCTGGGCATTAACCAGCTTCATGTCGATTTTTCTGGGATGCTTTAAGGCTTCATCAATGGCTGATTTAGTAATTTCATGAAAGACAATACGGTCGGTATTTTTTAGGTCAACTTTAAGAGCTTCGGCTAAATGCCAAGCAATGGCTTCGCCTTCGCGGTCTTCGTCGGTAGCCAGAACAATTTTGTCTGATTTTTTGGCTAATTCCTGAAGTTTTTTAAGATTTTTTTTAGCTTTACTCGGCACCACATATTTAGGCTCAAAGTCATGTTCAATATCAATGCCCATTTTACTTATCGGCAAATCTCTGATGTGCCCAAAAGAAGATTCAATATTAAAATCAGAACCTAAAAATTTAGCGATGGTTTTTGCTTTGGTTGGCGATTCGACTATGACTAATTTCATAAAAAAATAAATGCCATTGTAATGACAATTAATATTTATCGCGCTAAGACATATTGCATGTTGCCTAAGTTTTTTACCATGCCTTTCATTTCCATGATAGTAAGTGTACTATTTATAACCGAGGTGTCAAGCTTTGTCAACTGCTTAAGCTCATCAATGTGCATTGGTTCATAGGATAATCGGCCAAGAATTAATTTTTCTTCGTTCGTATCAGCAATGACTTTTTTGTTTTCAATATATGAGGCGGCCTCGGCTAAATTTAAGGTTTCAATAATGTCTTTGGCGCTAGCTACTAGCTTAGCGCCCATAGTGATTAAACGATTGGTGCCTTCCGAGACGCCTGAATAAATACTGCCGGGCACGGCGAAAACTTCCCGGTTTTGCTCTAGAGCGTGAAAAGCCGTAATTAAAGCGCCTGATTTTTCGCCGGCTTCTATTACTAAAGTAGCGCTCGTTAAGCCGGAAATTATGCGGTTTCTTTGCGGAAAGTGGTGTCTTAAAGGCATGGTGCCGATTGGATATTCTGATAAAATCAGCCCGCCATGAGCCTGAATTTTGTCGGCTAAGTAGCGGTTTTGCGAAGGATAAATATTTTGTTGGTCAAGCCCGGAGCCAAGCACGGCAATGGTTTTACCGCCGGCCTCTATAGCGGCCGCGTGCGCCAAAGTGTCTATGCCTAAAGCTAGGCCGCTAACGATAGTTAATTTATTAAAAGCTAATTCTCTAACTAATTTTTCCGTAACCTGCGCCCCGTAAGCGCTGTATTTTCTGGCGCCGACCGCGGCTAAGAGAAATCCGTTGAAAGCATCCAGCTCACCGCGGTAATATAAAATAAATGGCGGGTCGTAAATTTGTTTTAAAAGTTTCGGGTAAGCCGGATCATCTATGGTTAAAGCGTTTAATTTTTCTTTGTATAAGTTTTCCAACAATTTATCCGGTTCGATTTGATGTTTATAAATCATGAATTCTTCGGCCAATTTTTCTTCGATGCCGGCGCGAAGATAATCTTTCGTCGCGGCCTTATAGGCGTTTTCCATATTAGAAAAATAGTTTTTTAACCGTTTATATTTGGCCGGACCGAATTTATAAAACTGGCTTAGCGCCAGCCAATATTTAAGATCGTTCATGTTTTAAAATTTATTTTATATTAGCAGTAATTAGTGAAATTGCCATAGTCTGTAATACGGAAATGATAATGTCCTAGTATAGGGAAATAGAAATGTCCTACTTAGAGTAAAATGTTAAGGTAATTAACATTAACATTTTAAACTCTATGGCCGAGCTCATTTCTATGTCTCAAAAAGAAATCAAACGTTTTTGCATCATTAAAAAATTACTGAATCGGGAATTTAACGGCAGCGCAGCTGCCGTTATTCTGAAACTGTCAACCCGCCAGATCAGGCGGTTAAAGAATAAAGTTCGCCGGAACGGCGCTAAGGGGTTGGCTCACGGTTCAAGGGGTCGAGCAAGCAATCGAAAAATTTCAGATCAAATCAAAAATAAAATTATTAAACTGCTCCAAGAAAAATATTACGATTTTGGCCCCAGCCTGGCCGCTGAGAAACTGGCCAAGAACCACGGCATCAATCACGACCCCAAAACCATCCGCCAGATAATGATTGGCGAAGAGTTGTGGCGGCCGCGAAAAATCAGGGGCGGAAAAAATAATAAACATCGCGAGTGGCGCCAGAGAAAAGCCAATTACGGAGAGATGATTCAGTATGACGGTTCATACGAGCATTGGTTTGAAGACCGGGGCGGCACCGGAGAAGTTTGCCTCTTGGCCGCGATTGACGACGCCACCGGCCAAGCGCTGAAAGCTAAATTTTGCTTAAGCGAAGGCGTCGAGCCGACCTTTGGTTTCTGGAATGAATATATCATTAAAAATGGCAAGCCCTATTCAATTTACGTCGATAAATTCAGCACCTATTCGATGAATCACCAAACGGCCAAAGAGAACGAAAACGCGCTGACCCAGTTTAAAAGAGCGATGGAAAAAGATTTGCGAATTGAGGTGATTACCGCCAACAGCCCGCAAGCCAAGGGCCGGATTGAGCGGCTGTTCAAAACCCTGCAAGACCGGCTGATTAAAGAATTGCGGCTGAATAATATTTCTACCGCGGAAGCAGCGAATGAATTTTTGGAAAAAATATTCTTACCGGAATTTAACGCTCGTTTCGCGGTTCTACCCAGAGCCAAGGCTAATCTGCATCAGAAGCTAAATGTTAAAGAACTGAATCAGTTGGACTCAATATTTTCCAGACAAGCGGAACGCGTGGTCAGAAATGATTTTACTGTCAGCTACAAAAAGAATTGGTATCAATTAACAGAAACCCAGCCGGCGACAATCTGCAGGCAAGATATTATCACAGTCGAAGAAAGAGCGGACAAATCAATCCATTTCCGCCTTAGGGGCAAATATCTCAATTGCCGGTTATTGCCGGAGCGCGCCAAGAAAATTAATTTAAAAACTTCCTGGGTTATACCGGCCGGTAAAATCAGTGGCAATATTCCGGCCGCCGATCATCCTTGGAGGAAAATATTTTACGCCCAGGCCAATAGAACAAAACACGAAAGTAGGACATTTCTAAATCCCGCCAAATAGGACATTTCTATTTCCCGTTGACAAGAGAGTGCAAAATATTGACAAATTTTCTAAATTATACTAATATTGTATGTTCTGGTGTTAAGATTGAACTTTAAAAAC
>JAHKAK010000007.1 GCA_018826025.1 Patescibacteria group bacterium | reverse complement strand
TTTTATCCGGCTCAAAAGCAATGTGGGTTGGCCGAATGGCTTCGTGGGCTTCCTGCGCGCCCTTGGATTTGGTTTTGTAAATTCTCGCGCCCTCTGGCAGATAATTTTTACCGAATTTATCCAAGATATATTTACCAATACTGCCCAGCGCTTCTTGCGCTAAGTTGGTAGAATCAGTGCGCATATAGGTGATTAAGCCCACCGAGCCTTCCTTGCCCAAGTTTATGCCTTCGTAAAGCTGTTGGGCAATTTGCATGGTTTGTTTGGCGGAAAAATGGAGCTTGTTCACCGCGTCCTGTTGCAGAGTGCTGGTCACAAAAGGGGGAGCGGGATATTTATTGGTGTCTTTTTGCTCAATTCGCGCCACTTGCCAAGCCGCATCTTTTAAGTCGTCAATAATTTTTCCCGCTTCGCTTTGCGTTTTTATTCCGAGTTTTGGAATGGCAAGATTATTCACTTTGGTCAACGTAGCTAAGAATTCGTTTGGAATATTGGGATTTTGAATTTGGGATTTGTTTAGGATTTCGGATTTTGAATTTAGGATTTTTTGGAGTAATGCTTCAATCGTCCAGTATTCTTCGGGTTTAAATTTTTGGATTTCCCGTTCCCGCTCAACAATCAAGCGCACGGCCACTGATTGCACGCGGCCGGCCGAAAGTCCCTTGGCAACTTTTTGCCATAAAAATGGCGAAAGTTCATAGCCCACCAGCCGGTCTAAAATCCGGCGCGCCTGTTGGGCGTTGACCAGCGCCATATCGATCTGGCGCGGATTTTGCAAAGCCCGTTCTATCGCGCTTTTGGTAATTTCGTGGAAAACAATGCGTTCGGTTGGAATTTTTTTACTTGTTTTTGTTTCAGTGGAGGCGGATTTGGCGTTTGATTTTTTTTTGGAATTTGTTTCTTGGTTATTGGAATTTCCCAGGCCAAGGGCCTGGGTGAGATGCCAGGCAATGGCTTCGCCTTCCCGGTCTTCGTCGGAGGCCAGAATAACTTTGGCGGCCTTGGGCAGAACTTTTTTTATCTCGGCCAATTTTTTGCGCGCCACGATAGACACCACGTATTGCGGCTCAAAATTATGCTCGGTATCCACGCCGATTTTGCCTTTGGGCAAATCACGAACATGCCCGAACGAGGAGCGCACAACAAAATCAGCCGGCAAAAACCGCTGAATTGTCTTGGCTTTGGTGGGAGATTCAACAATAATTAAGTTCATCTTGATTGTGTTAATTTTGTTTGTTATGACTACGAAATACGAAACAATACGAATATACGAAAAGAATACAAATCCTCCCCAGCCCTCCCTAAAGGGAGGGGGTAAAAATCAGTTCCCCTCCTTTAGGAGGGGGTAGGGGAGATTTTGAACAGATAAAGAGTACTCTCTTAAATGATAACTCTAACATTATAACGGACTTTTGTTATTTTTCAAAATCTTGCAAGATTGTAGCTATTTGCTATACTGGTATTAAAGCGTATGCGTTATAGCAGGTATTCATAAAATACGCAAATTTTAATAAATCAATAAATAAATAGAAAAACAATGAAAGAACAATATGCTCCGCCTTCGGAGGAAATAAAAAAAGTCAAGGAAATGATGTCAGAAAAAGAAGCAAAGATGAGCAAAGAAAGAGAAGAAACCTTAGAAGTCGGTTATAAAAATCATGAGCAAGAAAAGAATACTGAAAAATATGGTTTAGCTAGGAAATATTTAGAAAAACGGATTAACGATTTAAAGATTAATATAGTAAGAGACAAAATACAAGGCAGAAATGAAGGCATAGAAAGTGATGAGCAGTACATAGACGATTTAAACGAAAAAATTCATGGTTTAGACCGTGGTATGGGCGGTTCAGCGGTCGAGTCCTTAGAAAGAATGTCTCTCCTATTAAATTCAGAGAATAAGGGTAAAAATTTAGAAGAATGGCGTAGAGCAATTTTTGAAACAAGCAACGAATTTTTTACAAGAAATAATTTTATGAAACCCGAAGAGATGGCGGAATTTTTTAATAGTGAATATCTTAACAAGATTGATGAGATGGATGAAATTAATAATCGGGATAGAGATTTAAATGCTGACGATAAAAGAAACTGGTTGCTTGATGTAAAAAAATGGGGAGATGTGTCAAATGAATTAATGTACGGTAACTACGAGAACGCTCGGGTATTAATAGAGAACGAGATAAGGCATGTGTCCGAAATAATTAAAAATTATCGCGCTGTCCTAAAAGAAGAAGGAAAATCTAAATCTAAATCTAAATATAAAGATGTTTGGTATCAAAAAAATGCAATGGAAAGAATTGATAAATATTCAGAAAAATTAGGAAAAATGAGAAGAGTAAGGGATTCTTTGTATGCGATAGAAGGTAAAAAATAAATAGATGGAATTTTTAAAAAGAGCAATTTTGAAAGTTACTCTTTTTTGTTTGGCGAGAAATTTGTGTATTTTGGCTGCGTGAGGATTACTTATTAATGCCGCATATGCGGGAGAAATAAGTAATCGGTTATTTTTAGATTTTTGTTTGGCAATTAAATCCTTTCTAACCTCCCTTTCCATAAGGGGGGGTGGGGAGGGATTTAGATTCATCTCATAACCTCACCCTAGCCCTCTCCTTCAAAAGGAGAGGGAAGAATTTACCGCGCTAAAACATATTGCCCGCCGCCAAGGTTCTTAATTTTGCCTTTCATTTCCATGAGGCTCAAAGTTGCTCCGACTTGAGCGGCGCTCATTTTTGTTTCTTGAACGATTAAGTCCACAGGCAGAGGGTCGTGGGATAGGATCTTTAAAATTAACTCTTCCTGCTTGTTATCCGGCATAATTTGTGCCACCGCGATATTTGAGGCAAGGTTTTTTAAATTTAATTCTTCCAGAATGTCTTGGCTGTTGGTCACGAGCTTGGCGCCAATTTTTATTAAATTATTCGGGCCGCCGGAATTATCGGAAAATATGGAACCCGGCACCGCAAAAACCTCGCGGTTTTGTGAGAGGGCGTGGTTGGCGGTGATTATGGCGCCGGATTTTTGCGGCGCTTCAATAATAACCGCGCCCAGCGATAAGCCGCTGACAACGCGGTTGCGGCTGGGGAAGTGGTGGGGCAGGGCGGCCGAACCCAAAGGATACTCGGAAAGCAGGGCGCCATTTTGAGCAATTTTTTCGGCCAGGCTCCGGTTTTGCGGCGGGAAAATACTGAAGCGGTCAAGCGAAGAGCCAACTACCGCGATAGTGCGCGTTTTCTGTTCCAGCGCGGCCAAATGCGCCAAAGTATCAATGCCCAAGGCCAAGCCAGAAACAATGGTTAGTCCGGCTTGGGCGAGCTCTCGCGCCAGAGAAGAGGCAACTTGCTGGCCATAAGTTGATAATTTTCGCGTGCCAACAACGGCGATGGCAAATTCGTCCTCCGGTTTGAGCGCTCCCTTGATATACATTATATGCGGCGGGTCGTGGATTTCTTTTAAGAGCTTGGGATAGTCTTCGTCTAAAATTGTTATTATCCCGATATTCTCTTTGGCTAATTTAGCCAATTCTTTATCCAAATCAATTTGCGGCCGTCGCGAGGCAATATCTTGCGCCAACTCTGTTTCCAGCCCCGCGGCGATAAACTCTTGTTCTCCGCCGTTGGTCCAAGCTTGCTCCATTGAGCTAAAATAGCCGAGCAATTTTTTAAAACGCACGGGGCCGATGCGTTCGTTGAATAAGTTGAAAGCGTGGAAATATTTAGCTTGGGGGTGCATAAAAAAGAGAAGCGTCATTGCGAGCGCCGTAGGCGCGCGGCAATCCCATGGACAGCGGCAATAATTCGGGATTGCTTCGCTTCGCTCGCAACGACAGAAAACCTATTATTATTTTACTATATCATTTTTATCGTTTGACTGACAAATTCTACTTGTAATAAAAATCTTTTTGTGCCACTTTTATGCTATCGCACAATTTTGGTACCAAGAAAAATTAGCATTAATAGAAATGAATCACCCTGTGGCAAGACCGCAGGGTATCGCAAACCACTACGGTGCGCTAAAGTGTCATCCCTGCGGCCTTTAGTCCTCGCGAAAGCGGGGAAGGGATCCAGGTTCTTGAATTCTGGATTCCCGCTTTCGCGGGAATGACATCGGGTATCCCTGCGGCAAGACCGCAGGAAATTATATATTTAAATTTAATTTGACAGATTTGAGGCTTTTTAATAGTATGCATTAACGGATATTATTTGGCGGGTGGTTCTTAAAACAAACTTTATCGGGGCAAATTAAAGGAGGGCGTCATGGATAAAATGAAAAAAGCGATCAGGAAGGCGTTCGCAAAATTTAGCCGGAAAAAATTTGCCGATTGGCTATGGCAAGGGTTGCAAAGATTTTATTCTTTGCCAGTCAGCGATCGGGCAAGGACTTTTGATTATGTCGGTTATTTTATTATGCAGCAAGAATCTATTTGCGAAGGGCTTGCCCGTACTTACGAGGAATACGTGCCCAAATCAAAGCAGATGATGTTTCGCCAAGCCATAGGAGATGTGCTGCTTGAGCGGGGGAACATGGATAGCGCGCCGGTGGACGCTTTTAGAGACCTTGTTTATCTGATGATCAGAATTAATGCGACTGAGCCATTAAACGCATTATTGCCCACAGTTGGTAATGGGCTTTTAGGAAAACGGGATCCGGAGATATTCTATGGTACGATTGCTGCTCTAAAATCACTTATGCCGTCAGCACAGGTTTATGAAACGACATATCATTTGATTGGCAGCGCCAATTTTGATGACGGCTATCTCATTGAAGCAATCAATGTGTTGGTTGAGTGTGAGCCGTCGCGCGCGACGGCCATCGTTTCAAAATTAGCGCCGCGCCTTAAGCGCCTTCGGAATGTTACCAAAAAGCTTGGCGGGGATGAGTGGACGGCTTTTTGTGAAGCAGTCGCTTTCAGCAGGGAGGAAGTAAGGCTCGCAATTGAAAAATTGTGAGTCTTAGCATAGTAAGATTTTAGATTAGAAATCCGCCCGATCAGCAATGGTCGGGTTTTTTAATTCCTCCACCGACTCGCTTAACATTTGCATATACAAATTCAGCCCCACGGAATTGACGGGACCGCTCTGCTCGCGGCCCAGGACATTGCCGGCGCCCCTGCGCGCTTCCGTACTTTCCAATAGCGGGCTTCAAGCGTATTTCCGAATTTCCCGCGATGACGCCAATATCTTGGCCAAAGAATCCCTCGCTTCTCTGTATTCAAGCCCGCCGGGCTGGGAGGAATACATCAAACTTCTTCAAGAACTTACTCCACGCGTTTGTTTTATCAAAAATAAAATCAGCGGCGGAGTAATTGCCATACAAACGATTGACCAACCGCCGTCGCACGAAATGGCGGAAACGGACGAGGAGGACTTTGCCCGACAGGTAGCCGAAAGCGAGATCGGCAAGAATTATCTGCGGGAGAGAAAAACCATAGAGGATGAATACGCAACGCGGAAGAAAAAACTACTGGAAGCCGAAGAACCGGAAACTTTCGCCGAACCAGCTGAAGGTTGAGGGGAGAGTTGACTTTTTATACGCTCTTGCTACTGTAAAGACATAAAAGACATAACAAATAACTTATAATTTCAAGGTCGTTTAGCTTAATAAATAAGGGCGTATTGCTGAATAGTTTTTATATTCTCTTTAGCAATACCCCATCATCAAACATTATGAAAAAAATTCTATCTTATTCGCTTATTTTAGGAGTTGTATTCGGCATGGCGGCTGTTGGAGCAATCGGACCGACAAGCTCCCAAGTTCAGGCGGCGGAAAATAATAAAATTGATGTCTTTGTCAGTTTTGACAAAACACCCGGTGTTGCCGAGCGTGCTGTTGTGGAACGCGCCGGAGGAACAGTGAGATTTAGTTATACGATTGTTCCGGCGGTTGCCGCAAGCGTTCCCGAGGCGGCAATTCAAGGATTACTAAACAATCCGAATATAACCTCCGTTGAATTAGACGGAGCGGTGTACGCGGTTGATACCGAGCTTGATAACGCGTGGGGTGTAAAAAGAATCGGCTCCGGAGATGTTCACGACAAAGGCAATAAAGGCACTGGCGTAAAAATCGGTATTATTGATTCCGGTGTTGATTATACTCATCAGGATTTAAATGATGTGTATGCAGGCGGTTACGATTTTGTTGAAAATGATAATGATCCGGCTGATGTCTATGGACACGGCACGCATGTTGCCGGTTCTGCTTGCGCCGAAGATAACGGGTTGGGAGTTGTAGGCGTAGCGCCGGAGTGCGCGCTTTACTCTCTGCGAGTACTAAATAATGACGGCGTTGGTTCTTGGAGCGCAACTATTGCCGCTATGGATTGGGCGGTATTAAACGGGTTACAGGTTGTTAATTTGAGTTTGGGTAGTTCGCAAGACCCGGGAAGTACAGTAAAAGCCGCTTTTGACAACGCGGAAGCAGCCAATATGGTAATCGTTGCGGCCGGAGGAAATTCCGGTAATCCGCCCGGAAAAGGAAATAATGTAATCTATCCGGCAAAATACGCTTCCGTAATAGCGGTTGCGGCAACGGACTCTAACGACAAAAGGCCAAGTTGGTCCAGCACAGGAGAGGAAATAGAACTTGCCGCTCCGGGTGTGTCTGTCCTTTCTGCTTGGAATGACGGGACGAGTCCGCATAACCCCCAGCCATATATTTTAGATGGCGGTTATTATAAAGAAGGAAGCGGAACATCAATGGCGTCTCCGCATGTTGCGGGCGCTGCTGCGCTGGTCATTGCCACAGGAATTACTAATAACGATGAAGTAAGGTTAATACTGAATTCCACTGCAGATGATATTGGGGCAACAGGAAAAGACACGCTCTACGGATACGGCTTGGTGAATGTCGCCGCCGCAATTGCTTCCCTTGTGCCGCCTTCTCCTGCGGTAAATGTAAATGTGAGCACGGACAAAGCAAGCTATGAGAGCGGAGTTGATACTACTGCGATACTCACGGCCATAGTAACTGATGAAAATGGCACTGCGATAAGCGGCTTGAACTCATCTGACTTTGGCACAACGCTAAATAGCGTCGCCGCAGTTGTGAATTTTGCTGAAACGGCTACTGCCGGAACTTACACTGGCAATCTGGATATTTCCGGTTTGGCAGATGGCGACTACGCAGTTGAAGCAACGGCCACGGATACAAGAAGTATTTCCGGTAGCGGCTCGGCGAATTTCTCAATCGCACCCGCTCCATCCGAGGCGACTATCTCAATAGTGAGCTCAATTACCTATACTACGGAGGGCGGAAAAAGCGGCGACAAGCACTTGAACATCCATGTCGCGGTAATTGATGACTTTGGCAATCCCGTCGCCAACGCTTCCGTATCAATTGAGTTGAACCGCGATGGCTTACTTGAAGCTACTGGCACAAGCACAACTGGAAGCGATGGAGTAATAATCTTTGGCTACAAGAACGCTCCGTCAGGAACTTACACAACATTAGTAACTGCTGTAACAGCATCCGGATTAACTTGGGACGGTAAAACGCCGCTCAACGGAATAACGAAATAGAGAAATAAAACAAAAAGAGCGGCACAAACCGCTCTTTTTGTTTTGGGTTTGGTAGAAACAACACCAGATTTTCATATCTTGACTTGACAAACATATTGATTTGGAGTATACTATAATAATGTGCAAATGTGCAAAATAAGCAAATATTGACAATTACTAATTCTTGAATGATAATACAATATCGTTAAGGCAGTGTCAAAAAATCCTTTAAAACAGTCTTTTTGCCCAGTATCCTATCTGTGAGTAGTGAAAGCTTAACAATCCCTCCTAATGTTAAGCGAGTAACTTAATGACAAGGGCGATTTCTTTTGAAATCTTAACTCTTGACGCTCGCAGGTAGGATATTGGGCGGAAAAAGTTTAGCCCTTTAAAAATTACATAAAGAAAGGAGAAAAACTATGAATTACGTTCGGCTTATGGTTGTTTTATCCGTAGCTTGGGTTTTGATGATTTGGGTCTTTTCTCTTTGTCTTGACCCTGGTGAATCGTTTCATCTGGCTCATTATTTCTGGCTACTGGTAGCGGTCGGGATTGTGGTCTGGCGGGAGCGGAAAAAGTGTGAAAAAAAGAAAGTAATTGGCAATTTGCTAAACAACAACAGCAAAGAAAGGAGCATGAGATGAAAAAATTTATTTTGTTGTTAGTTCTGGCAGTGGTCTTTATTTCAGTTTTTTATTTTTATCTTACTTCGTCGGCTATTGAGCATCCGCTCGGAGTTGTGCGGTTTACGATTCTAATACTCTTGGGCGGTTACGGAGCGCTCACGTTTTATGGAGCATTATGTTCTGCGCCGCAGGCGGGGAAGGAGCTGAAATTATGCTATCGGCGGCGGCAGTCGAGAAAAAAATCTCGGCGGCAAGGCCGGAAGTGTCAGGGCACGACAACGGTCGTGCTCGATTAAAATTCAGAGGCCAACGCGTTAACGCGTTGGCCTCTTTTTCTTTGTGCTACGAATAAGCTACAAAAGGAAAGCGCTACAAAATTCTACGAAAATTATGTGGGTGATACCTATTCTTACCTTGACAGGGTCTCCTCCTCTTAATCTAAGAGGAGGTTGCCCGCCCGCAACGCCTGAGCTTGCGATGGCGGGCGGGGGAGGAGTTATAATCCTAATACTCATAACTCACCCTAACCCTCTCTTATCTTAAGAGAGGGAAGAGTTTAATTGAATTTATTTTGCGCGGCGGTTAAGCCGTCTTTGAGGATTAGCGAAATCGCTTCTTTGGCTTTTTGCACAGCTTGCTGGACGAGCTCTTTTTCCGTTTCGCTAAATTTTTTCAAAACGAATTTTTCCGCTGGAGTTTTGAAAATCCTGGCCAAAAAAGTTTGGTTTTGAGGTTTAAGGCCGAGTCTCAAACGCGCAAAATCCTGCGTGCCCAGTTTTTCAATTATGGAAGAGATGCCTTTATGCCCGCCGGCCGAAGCGTTTTGGCTTAGCCGGATTTCGCCTAAGGCCAAATCCAGGTCGTCATGCAAAACTAAAATATTGGCCGCGGGGATCTTATAAAAGTCGGCGATTAGCTTTACGGCTTGGCCGGAATTATTCATAAAAGTCTGGGGTTTGGCCAATAGAATTTTTTGGCCGTCAATTTGTCCTTCGCTAATGAGCGCTTTAAATTGTTCACTGGCTTGCCAAGCAGAAAAGCCCGGGGTTGAATCCTGAAAATAATTTAACGCCAAAAAGCCAAAGTTATGGCGAGTATTGGAATATTCAGAACCGGGATTGCCTAATCCTATTATGAGGTGCATGTGTTTAATTTTGGTTAATAGAAATTATGAATTATTTTTTGCGATATTTGTAAAAATGTAAAATGTAAAGTGCAAATCTCAAAATGACAGTTTAAAATGTAAAAATTAACTCACCCCAACCCTCTCTTTAAAAAAGAGAGGGAGATTCCCCCTCTTAAGCCAAGAGGGGGTTAGGGGGAGTTATGGATTTTAGACTTTACATTGCGTAGAGCAACGTGGTTGCCACGCAACTTTACGTTGTCATTTTTCATTTTGCCTGCCCCGCTAGCCGTTAGCTGTTTTATAGCGATAAGCATTATAAGTAACGATAATTAGCGGTTATTATAAATCATAAATTAAAGCGAGGCTGGCCGGGGAGATTTACATTTTTAATTTGAGATTGTTTCCTCAATATATTTCCTAATTTCTTCGTAATTTTCAATCCCCGCTTTGGGCTGAAGCACTGACGCCATCTGCCCGCCTAAATTCATTTGGCCGCTGGTGAATAGGTTTTGGCTATTCAGTTCGCTTTTGATAACGTTGGCGCCCGGGATACCTTTTATTTTATCCCAATAACTTTTTATCTGCCACAAACTCAAATCGCTTTTGATATTGGCGGATAGGGCATTATAAATTTCCACGAATTTGCCGATATCCCAGAAATTCAAAGCCAAAACTTTTTGTTTCAGCGCCCGCAAGACTTCCTGTTGTCGGTCAACGCGGTCAAAGTCGCCAGCCGCGCTGTGGCGGGTGCGCATATATTTTAAGGCGGTTTGACCGTCCAAATACCGCCAGCCAGCCTTTAGAGTGAAAGTTTCAAAGCTGTGATTTGCGCCGGGGAAGGACTCATCAACAATGTCCTTGGCCACCATTATATTAACGCCGCCAAAAATATCCACAAGTTGTTGAACGGTTTGCAGGTCAACAAAAATATAATGGTCTATGTTCAAGCCGGTGATATCTTGCGTTTTTTGAGTCAGCGCGTTAAATTCTTGGCCGGCATTGTTTTTATTGAAAGCATAAAGCGCGTTAAGTTTGGCATAGTTGGCTGAATTAGGGATTTTTACTAACAAGTCACGTGGTAAAGAAAAAAGATAAATTTTATTTTTGGCTTCATCCAGCCGCGCCAGCAAAATCGTGTCGGTCAGATTGGCTCCGTCATTGCCAAGTCCTGGCGCGCCCAGCAATAAAAAGTTTACGGTTTGCCCGGCTTCTGGTTCAAAATTAAACGGCCAAAAATCGGATTTTTTTCCCTCGGTAATTTCAACACTTGGCGCGCGGCCGTTATTTTTGATTTCAATCACGCGCGGCTGCCAGATAGATTTTATCTCGACGGTGAAAACCAGCCAGACGAGGAAGCTGATAAGTAAAATCAGCCCGAAAATTACGATAAAGCGTTGGTGTCGAAAAGTTTTTGCGATGGCCATTAATTTTATTATAACCTGTATTATGTTTAATTAACAAATTTTTTGTCATCCCGGGCTTGACCCGGGATCCAGGCCCTGGATTCCCGCTTTCGCGGGAATGACAGATTGGGGTAGTGAAAAACTTAGGCTTGTTTTCGGGGGTTGCGCAAGGGGATTTTTTGGTGTATTATGGGCTTACGTTAAGATAAAATCTAATCAAAATGAAATCATTTTTTTTATTTTTATTTGAGGTGGTTAAGATCACGATTATCACACTGGCCATCATTTTGCCGGTGCGCTATTATTTGATGCAGCCGTTTTTTGTTAAGGGGGCTTCCATGGAACCGAATTTTGACGATGGCCAATATTTAATCATTGATGAATTATCGTATAGTTGGCGGACGCCGATGCGGGGGGAAGTCGTGGTTTTTAAATATCCGGTTGATCCGTCGCAATACTATATTAAAAGGATCATTGGTTTACCGGGCGAAACAATAGAGGTGGCGGACGGGCAGATAAAAATTGTCAATAGCGAGCATCCCTTAGGTTTTATTTTAGACGAGTCAAAATATCTGCCGGCGGCTATCGCTACCTACGGCGATGCCAAACAGATTTTGGACCAAAACGAATATTTTGTTTTGGGCGATAATCGCTCCGCTTCTTATGATTCGCGGCGCTGGGGGGCTGTACCATTAAAAAATATCACTGGTCGGGCTTGGCTGCGGGCTTGGCCGCCGCAAAGCGCGACAGTTTTTGCCGCACCGGAATATTCGTATTAATTTAAAATTTAAATCTCAAAATGTAAAATTTAGGTGTCCCGCTACTGCAGGACTGATTCTAATATTTTACATTGTCATTTTTAATTTTGATATTTACATTTTTAATTTTTTAAGATGCCAAAGAAGAAAAAAAGAAAAGAATTTCAAGCGCTCAAAGGAATGAGAGATTTGTTGCCGCCAGATACGGCTTGGTGGGATAAACTGATAAAAACCGGTGAGGATTTAGCGCGGGACTTTGGTTTTCAAAAAATAGAGACGCCGGTGATTGAAGACGCGGAACTTTTTATTCGCGGCACGGGGGCCACGACCGACATCGTTAGCAAGCAAATGTATTTTATTAAAACCGCGGGAGGAACGAGTTTAGCTTTGCGGCCCGAGGGCACGCCGGGGGTAGTGCGCGCTTATATGGAAAATGGCCTGGCTTCTTTGCCCCAGCCCATTAAACTTTTTTACTTTGGTCCGATGTTTCGCCACGAACAGCCGCAAGCCGGCCGATGGCGCCAATTTTATCAGTTTGGTTTGGAAGTTTTTGGCGATAGTGGCGCGGTGTTGGACGCTCAAATAATCCAATTTTGTTTTAATCTATTTAAGGCGGTCGGTTTAAAAAAGATAAATATTCATATCAATAGTTTGGGGTGCCCGCAATGCCGGCCGGCCTATCGCCGGGTCCTGCTTGATTATTACCGTTATCGGAAGGACAGGGTTTGCCCTGATTGTAAGCGGCGCTTAAAGGAAAATCCTTTACGCTTGCTTGATTGCAAAGAAGAAAAATGTCAGCCGATTAAATCACAGGCGCCGGCTTCGGTGGATCATTTGTGCGATGAATGCCGGAAGCATTTTAAAGAAGTGCTGGAATTCTTAGACGAACTGGAAATCCCCTATTTTTTAAATAGCGCGTTGGTGCGCGGACTTGATTATTATACTAAAACGATTTTTGAGATTTTTTGGGAAGAGGAAGGCCTGGCGCCGGGAGCGTTAGGCGGCGGCGGCCGCTATGATAATTTAGTTAAAGAATTGGGCGGAAAGCCGACACCGGCGGTTGGCGTGGCCTTGGGGCTGGATAGAATTGTTGCTCTGATGAAAAAAGAAGAGGTGAAAGTTGGCAGCGAGCCGAATTTTAAAGTTTTTTTAGTGCAGCTTGGTTTAATGGGCAAAAAAAAGAGTTTGAAGCTTTTTGAAAAATTGCATCAGGCCGGAATTTTGGCGGCGGAATCCTTGAGCCGGGATTCCATTAAAGCGCAAATGAAAATTGCTGATAAGCTTGGCGTGAAATTCGCGCTAATCTTAGGCCAGCAAGAAGCGTTGGACGGAACAGTGATTATTCGTGATATGCAAAGCGGGGTGCAGGAAACCGTACCGCAGGAAAAAGTAGTGGAGGAGTTGAAGAAGAGGTTCAGAAAATAGAAGCAAATTAACGCAAAAGCATACTAAACGCAAAATCAACGCAAAGGAAGCTTAAGATAATATGTAGCGTGAACTTGCGTTTTTATTCCTTGCGTAAAGTTGCTTCTACAATTATGGATTGCATCTTTTGCAAAATAGCCAATAAAGAAATTCCGGTTGAGCTTCTCTATGAAGATGATTTGGTAGTGGCGTTTAAGGATGCCAAGCCGATTGTACCGACGCATATTTTAATTATTCCTAAAGAGCACCTTGAATCAATTGCGGATATGGATGATAAATATGAAATGCTGGCTGGCCGGCTGATTATGGTGGCGAAAAAAATGGCGGAGAAGCTAGGAATAGCCAAGGGTGGGTATAAGTTGCTTTTTCGGGTGCGCCGTGACGGCGGGCAAGAAGTGGCGCATATTCATTTGCATTTGCTAGGTGGTGGAAAAATGAGTGAAAATATTCATATAATATAGCCCCTACTAAATTACTAATTTTTTACGAATTTACGAAAAAGCTTTTGTACTTTCGTATTATTTCGTAATTTCGTAGGGCAAAGAAAGTGAGGTGTTTTAAATGGCAATAGAGGTAAAACGAAAAGAAAGAGAGCCGGTTGGCTCATTGTTAAGGCGGTTTACGCGACGCGTGCAGCAAAGCGGTGTTTTGTTGAACGCCAGACGCGGTCGTTTTTATCAAAAGCCAAAAACTAAGCGCCAGATCAAAGCGTCGGCTTTGCGGCGCCAGCAATTGCGCTCTTTGCGGCAGGAAATGATGAAAGCCGGAACCTTGGAAGAAGGACAGTTGATTCCGAAAGAATTAATTAAAATCAAGAATATAAAATAGTCGCTCGGCTCCCGCCTCCAAAAACCGCCGTCGGCTAAGCGTGCCAGTATAAAGTATGATGCCAGCCGCGGCTTGTGTCTCGCCGCCTCATAAAGAGTACGCAGACAACATAGTGGAGGCGTCTGCGACACATTTTTCTCGGCGGTAGCCTCGCTTTAAGGTTTGGGCGTCTTGGGTAGATGTTAATCTATATAATGAGTAATTACTAAAAACGCGAATAAAATAATCTATTAGCATTATTCGCTTCTGATTAGCGTTGTTCGTGAATGCTATGACTCTAAAAGAAAAAATCAACCAAGATTTCAAAGACGCTTTTAAGGCTAAAGAGGAATTAAAGGTGTCGGTTTTGCGCCTGCTTAATTCCAGTCTTAAAAATAAAGAGACGGAAAAGCGCACAAAACTTGTGAAGACGGGGCAGCAAGACGAAGCGGTTTTGGTGAAAGATAGCCAGTTGCTGGACGAAGAGGTTTTAGCGGTTATCGGCGCCGAAGCCAAACGGCGTAAGGATTCCATTGAACAATATAAAACCGGCGGGCGGCCGGAATTGGCGGCGCAGGAAGAGGCGGAATTGGCAATTTTAACCGTTTATTTACCGGAGCAAATGGGGGAAGAGGAAATCAGGAAAATTGTTCAAGAATCAATCACGGAATCAGGTGCTGTTGGAGTGGTGGATTTGGGTAAAATTATGAAAGTTTTAATGCCGCGTGTTAAAGGTAAAGCGGATGGGGGGATGGTAAATAAAATAGTGAAAGAAGAATTGGAGAAGTAAAACTTCGCTCGGCCCCCGCCTCCAAAAACCGCCGTCGGCTACGAGTGCCAGTATAAATTTTACAACCAGCCGCGGCTTGTGTCTCGCCGCCTCGTTCGCGTAAAACAACAAATACCTGGAGGCGTCTGCGACACATTTTTCTCAGCGGGAGCCTCGCTCGAAACTTTGAGCGTTTCAGAAAATGCACACTCGCTTTTTAGTTTGGATTAAAAGAAAAAGTCGGATGTTAGAAATTACGAATCTCACCAAAACTAAAATTGATACGAAATTTTTGCAAAAAGCCGCGCAAGCGGCTTTTGCTGTTTTGCGTGCCCCCCGAAGCCACGCGAAGCGGGGCGAAGGAGGGAAGGTAAAAAAAGAAGAAATAAGTTTAGTTTTAGTTGGTGACGCACCAATGAAAGAATTAAATAAAAAATATCGCGGTCAAAATAAAATCACGGATGTTTTAAGTTTTGAAGAATTAAATGAAATCTTTATTTGCATGCCACAAGCAAAAAGACAAGCTAAGTTGTTGAAAACCGGCTTAAAAACCGAATTGACCCGATTATTGACGCATGGTATAGTTCATCTGAAAGGATATGATCATGTTAAATCGGCCCGGGAGGCGGAGCGGATGCTTAAGGTTGAAGAAAAGATTTTAAAAAAATTATAAAGTATTTTGTCATTCTGAGTGAAGCGAAGAATCTAAAAAAGAAAAGATCCTTCACGGAGTTTACCCCATTGAAGAAACGGAGTTTCTTTTTTCGGGGTTCAGGATGACAAAAATATCCTATGGACGAACAACTAAATTCAAATATTCAACAGGAACAGCCAAGTTTGCAGCCACGAAAGCCATTAAACAAAACATGGCAGATTGTGGCGTTGACTGTAGTGGGAGTTTTAGTTGTCGGTGGCGTAGTAGCTGGTTCGTATTATTTTTGGCAAAAGTCGGCTGGTAATTCAAATCAAACAGCTTGCACTGAAGAAGCTAAACAATGCGAGGATGGTTCTTACGTTGGACGTACTGGCCCCAATTGCGAATTTGCGGCGTGTCCGAGTGTAAGTGCGAGTCCGTCGGTTGTGGCCGATGAAACTGCGGGCTGGCAGATGTATAAAAATGAGCAGTATGGATTTGAGTTAAGGTATCCAAAAGATTGGGAAATTTCTAAGACAGGAAATAATGAAGATGCAGGGACCTATAACTATAAGTTCTTTATTAAATTTTCAAAATTATTAAATAATGAAGAAGGGTTCAAAGAGAGTTTCTTAATTGAAATTAAGAATGATAATTATGAAAATGTTTATAATAAATTAAAAAATCTTCCTGAGACTGAAGTTATCAGTTCGTTGCGTGAATACTCCGTTAATAGTGACATTAAAGCTCAGAGGTTATTAACGATGAGTTATGGGCCTGGTGGATCAGAATATGTTGTTACCACAATTTTTGGAAATGCATCTGATGTTTTTGAATCCCAAGTTTCTACGACTAATCCACCGAATCAAGCGGGTCAGACAGTGCTGAAAGAAGTCGATCAAATTCTTTCCACTTTTAAATTTATTCACCCTTTTCCCATAATTGCATCACCCAAAATTACATCACCTAAATCTGGAGACATTTGGAATATTTCAAAAAAACAAAATATTACTTGGGTAATTGGAGAACTTTTAAAACAACAAAATATTACTTGGACAACAAAAGAGCTGGATTCTAAAGCAGATTTATTAATAAAAGCATGGTCATTAAATTGTAGTCAGCAGGGTTGTCAAACAATTCTTTTACCTTCATATAAAATTGATTCAGTTGATTTAGGTGTAAATTCTTATTCTTGGTCTGTAGGTAAATATAATGAGGGGATTTTAAAAGCAGGTCTATATGTGCTTTCACTTGTAAGTGGCGATAGAGAGGCAACGATGAATCAGCCATTTCTCGTATTGCCTAATTATGCAGTAAAGATTGAATCAAATACTATAACTAATATAAATGGGGGGTTAGGTTATCATGGCGAAGATATGGGATATAATTGGAATAATCTTCCGACTGGAATTGTTGCCGGTGATACAATTTTTCTTGTATATAAAGGAAATTCTGGCATTTTTAGTTCTACTTGCATCATGAAACAAAATGATTATGGTTACTATTGTCAGGCAAGTTGGCCCGTGCAATGGCTTTATGGAAAAGAAAATTATACATTGTATGCGGTAAAGTAATTTTATTTACAGATTCTTTCCACTTTTAAATTCACGAAATAAATTTATACGCTGTGCGACGATAAAACCGATAACTCCAGTTGTCATCCCGGGCTTGACCCGGGATCCAGGCCCTGAAATTGTTTTAAGTAAACAGAATCTGTCATTCCCGCTTTCGCGGGAATGACAGAGGGGATAAAATAGAAGGATCATAAATTTTTCATTTTGATATTTTAATTTTAAATTTCCTACTGTGGCTAAAGAAAAAATCATTGTTGGATTAGATGTTGGCACTTGCTTCACACGCGTGGCAGTGGCCAAAGTCAAAGAGGGTTTGCCACCTCAGATTTTGGGCGTGGGCCGGGTTATTTCGGGCGGCATTCGCAAGGGCGTGGTGGTGGATATTGATGAAACAACTAAAAATATTCGCGAAGCGATTCAATCGGCCGAGAGAATTTCGGGTCTGGCGATTGAGGACGTTTTTGTGGGGATTGGCGGCTCGCATATTTCTTGTCGCCAAAGCCGCGGGGTGATTGCAGTGTCGCGGGCGGATGGCGAAATTTCTAGAGAAGACAAGGCGCGCGCCATTAGCGCGGCGCAGGCAATTTCATTGGCGCCCAATCGCGAAATTTTGCATGTTTTGCCGCGCCGTTTCACGGTTGATGGACAAGACGCGATTAAAGATCCGGTGGGCATGAACGGCGTCCGTCTGGAAGTTGACGCTTTAATCATTGAGGGCGCCACGCCCTTTATTAAAAATTTGATTAAATGCGTGCGTGAGGCCGAAGTGGACGAATCTGGCCTTTTGTTGTCTTGTTTATCCGATAGCCGCGCGGTTTTGACCAAGAGGCAAAAAGAGCTGGGCGTTTTGTTGCTGGATTTGGGAGGAGGCACGACCGGGCTCACTGTTTATGAAGAAGGGGATGTTCTTCATTGTCAAATTCTGCCGGTGGGCAGCGCTCATATTACTAATGACATTGCTATTGGGATGAGAACTTCAATCGATGCCGCTGAAAAAATTAAACTGGAATATGGTTCGGCTTTGCCGGATAGTGTCGGAAAAAAAGAGACGATTGATTTGACGCGTTTGGGCGAAACGGAAGGGCAGGTTTCCCGCCATCAAGTGGCGGAAATAATTGAGGCTAGGGTTGGTGAGATTTTGGATTTGGTCAATAAGGAACTTAAAAAAATTGACCGCGCGGGACTTTTGCCGGCTGGTGTGGTGTTAGTTGGTGGTGGCGCGAAATTGTCGGGGCTCGTGGAATTAGCCAAAGAAAAATTAAAATTACCGGTGCAGATTGGTTTACCGCAGGGCTTGGAAGGGATAATCGATCAAATTGACGATCCGGAGTTTGCCACTTGTTGCGGTTTGATCCTTTCGGTTTTAAATGATGAGGTTAAGTCGGAGAGCAGCAAATCTTTTGGCAATTTGATGAGTAATTTTGGGCCGACGGTCGGCAAGATAAAAAAATGGATAAAAGGGTTTGCCCCGTAGGAAATGTAAAATGTAAATCTCCCGCCCGCAACGCCTAAGCCAGCCCGCCTGCCAAGCAGAGCGAGGCGGCCAGGGCGTAGCTTTGGCGGGCGCGGCAAAATGTAAAATTTAGGTATCCCGCAGCTGCGGGATTGATTTTAAACTTTAAATTGTCATTTTGCATTTTTATTTTTTAATTTTAGGCCGAGCGCTTGACATCTTTTATCGCTTGTCATATCCTTACATAACCGTTAAATTTAACTAGTTTTAAATACTATGGCTCAAATAAAACCAGATATGGAGACCTTTGCCAAGATTAAAGTGGTGGGGGTCGGAGGGGCCGGAGGTAATATAATCTCTCGGATGGTAGAAAGCAAAATTCAGGGCGTGGAATTTATTGCGATTAACGCGGATTCCCAGGACTTGCACCATTGTTTGGCGCCGCAGAAGCTTTTAATTGGCAAGAACCTGACTAAGGGCTTGGGCGCGGGTATGAATCCGGATATTGGCCGACAGGCGGCTGAGGAAAACCGTGATGAGATTCATGAAGTTTTAAAAGGTGCCGATTTAGTGTTTGTGACTTATGGTTTGGGCGGCGGCGTGGGTTCGGGAGCCGGTTCCATTGTGGCCGAAGCGGCCAGAGATGTTGGCGCGCTGACGGTGGGAGTGGTGACCAAACCTTTTTCTTTTGAAGGTTCTCAACGCATGCGTTTAGCTTTTGAGGGATTAGACCGGCTGCAGGACAAAGTGGATACTTTAATTACTATTCCCAACGATAAATTATTGCAAACCATTGATCGCAATACTTCTTTGACCGATGCGTTTAAGGTTGTTGACGATGTGCTGCGCCAAGCCGTGCAGGGGATTTCTGATATTATAGTCACCCCCGGTTTGGTTAACGTTGATTTCGCTGATTTAAGAGCGGTGATGACGGGTGCGGGTTCCGCGTTGATGGGTATTGGCCGCGCGACGGGCGACGACCGGGCGGTGGAGGCGGCTAAAATGGCGATTAATTCGCCGTTGTTGGAACTTTCAATTGACGGCGCCAAGGGTGTTATTTTCAATGTAGCTGGGGGCGACGATCTGACGATGATGGAAATTAATGAAGCGGCTAAAGTGATCACTGATTCCATTGATCCCAATGCCAAAGTTATTTTCGGCGCGGTAACCGATAAACAACTGAAGAAAGGTGAAATTAAAATTACGGTCATTGCGGCTGGGTTTAATGATCAATTGACTAGAAAAGAAAATCAAGATCGTCGCGAAAAACAAGAAATTAAAACTGAAGCAACGACAAGGCAAGAATCGCTGGCTAAAAAACAACCCGATTTTGCCGGTCAAGTGAGTCAGGTGGCCAGCACTGACGAAGAATGGGATATCCCCGCCTTCATCCGTAAAAAGATGAAGTAGAAATAACTTGGAATTTGATTTTGGTCTCACGTCGCTGAAACTATGGCGACGGCGCACGGGCAAGCCCGCTTTTATTAGAAAGAAAATAAAATAAAGGGTATTAAACCCAAAGCTGATCTTAGCTCTGCCATAGCAGGGCCCTGGACTCAAAAAAGGAATATCCCAACCGCCGCAGAGCGGCGGGGTATTAAAAACCCTGTATTTTGTCTTCGCTCGGATGATATGTCCCGTCTTACGGGACGCATCATCCTCGTTAGCAGAGCTAAGCTCAGCTTTGCCAAAATAAAAAAATAATTTTGGACTCAAAAATTCTTTTTTGCTCCAGTAGCAGAGGAGAATTTTTTGTTTTGCCTGTGGATAAGTTTGCGTCGTAAAATAAAATAATAAAAAATCGCTCTCAATTGAGCGATTTTTATTATTTCTTGGAAAAATTTTTAACCGGTTTGACAGTTTCTAAAAAGAGCATAAAATTAACAGTAGATCACACAAATTTTTTGGAGGGGTGGAGGTGTGATTTTTATTTTCTTAATATCGCAAATAAGATACTAATTAAAACGAACACAATACGAATTAATTCGTGCCGATTCGCGAGTCCCGCCAGCAAAGCTGAGCTTAGCTCTGCAAGGCGGGACAAGATTCGTAAAAATTCGCGTTGATATAGAAATCCTAAAATGACCCCAGCCTTAAAAGCCAAATTTGATAAAATTCAAAAACGAGATGGCCGGATAGTTAGTTTTGATCAAGCGCAAATAGAAAACGCGATCCACAAAGCTTTAACCTCTACTGGCCAGGGCGACGGACCCATCGCCCGTAAAGTCTCAAATAAAGTCGTTAACCTTCTCAACAAAAGGTTCAAGAAAAGCGAAATCCCCAAAGTGGAAGAAATCCAAGATATTGTTGAGGAGGTTTTAATTTTGGCTAATTTAGTGGAAACCGCGCGCGCCTATATTCTATATCGTGAACAGCGCCGGCGGATTCGAGAAGCGCAAAGCGCGCTGGATGAAACCGTGCAGATGGTGGATAAATACATTCAAGAGTTGGACTGGCAAATCAAAGAAAACGCCAATATGGCTTATTCTTTGCAGGGTTTGCACCATTACATCACTTCCGCCGTTAGCAAAAAATATTGGCTGGACAAAATTTATACCAAGGAAATTCGGGAAGCGGTAAACTCCGGCGATTTTCATATTCATAATTTGGATTTTTTGGGGCCGTATTGCTGCGGCTGGGATTTGTATGATTTGTTAATGCGTGGTTTTGGCGGGGTGTCCGGAAAAGTGGAATCAAAGCCAGCCAAGCATTTGCGCGTGGCGCTATCGCAATTGGTCAATTTTTTTTATACTTTGCAGGGCGAAGCGGCCGGCGCGCAAGCAGTGAGCAATTTTGACACTTTAATGGCGCCGTTCGTCCGCTATGACTCCTTAAATTATAAGGAAGTGAAGCAGGCAATGCAGGAATTCGTTTTTGGCTGTGCCATTCCCACGCGCGTGGGCTTTCAGACGCCGTTTTTAAACATTACTTTGGATATCAAGCCGCCTAAGGCCTTAGCCCAGCAGCCGGTCATTATTGGCGGGGTGCCGCAAAAAGAAACCTACGCTGATTTTCAGGAAGAGATAAATATTATAAATCGCGCTTTCACGGAAGTGATGTGCGAGGGTGATGCCAAGGGCCGCGTTTTTACTTTTCCGATCCCGACTTATAACATCACGAAGGACTTTGATTGGGATAGTCCGGCGCTAAATGGCGTTTGGGAAATGACGGCTAAGTATGGCGTGCCATATTTTGCTAATTTTATAAACTCGGACATGAGTCCGGATGACGCCAGAAGTATGTGCTGCCGTTTGCGCCTGGACAACCGCGAACTTTATAAACGCGGCGGCGGGCTGTTTGGCGCCTATCCCTTAACGGGCAGTATTGGCGTGGTTACCTTAGATTTGCCGCGCCTGGGATATCTGTCTAAAACTAAAAGAGAATTTTTCTCGCGCCTGGACCGTTTAATGGAGCTGGCGAAAATTAGTCTGGAAATTAAGCGTAAAGCCATTGATAATTTCATGGAAAAAGGCCTTTATCCTTATTCTCGCCACTATTTACAAGGCATTAAAAAGATGCGGCCCAGCTACTGGAGCAATCATTTTTCCACCATTGGCTTGGTAGGTATGAATGAAATGCTGCTAAATTTTATTGATAAGGATATTACAACCAGCGAGGGTCAAAAATTCGCCACGGAAGTGCTGGATCATATGCGAAAAATTTTAGTGAGCTATCAGGAAGAGACGGGAAATCTTTATAATTTGGAAGCCACGCCGGCCGAAGGCGCCAGTTATCGCTTGGCCAAGAAAGACCGAGAAAAATATCCGGATATTATCACCGCCGGCGATAAAGAACGCTACTATACTAATTCCACCCAATTGCCGGTGGGCTTTACCAGCGATATTTTTGAGGCGCTGGATTTGCAGGATAATTTACAGGTTAAATATACCGGCGGCACGGTCCTACACGCGTTTTTGGGCGAGCGCATTCAGCACCACGCCACGATTAAAAACTTGCTGAAAAAAGTTTTTACCAAATATAGACTGCCTTATTTAACTTTCAGCCCGACTTTCAGCATTTGTCCGAATCACGGGTATTTGGCTGGTGAGCACTTCACTTGCCCCAAATGTTTAATTAAACAGCCCTGCGAAGTTTATTCGCGCGTGGTGGGCTATATCCGCCCTGTTCAGCAGTGGCATTTGGGCAAACAGGAAGAATATCGGGAACGAATGGTTTACAAAGTCAAAGAACGCGCCACGGCTAAAGCATAAATCAGTTTATCGGTTTATCAGTTTATCAGTTTTTATTTTATGGCTGACCAACTGACCAACTGACCAACTGACCAACTGACCCAATGGTCTTTGGCGGAATTCAAAAACTAACTTTAATTGATTACCCGGGCCAGGTGGCCGCCACCGTTTTTACGGTTGGCTGCAATTTTTTGTGCCCTTATTGCCACAACCCGGAATTAGTTGATCCCCAAAAAATTAAAAATCAGCCCAGGATCAGCGAGCAAGAAATTTTAGATTTTTTAGCGACGCGCCAAGGCTTATTGGAAGGCGTTTGCCTTACGGGCGGGGAGCCGACGCTGTTTGCTGATTTGCCCGAGTTTATTAAAAAGATAAAAGAGATGGGTTTTTTGGTGAAATTAGACACCAACGGTTCAAACCCGCAAATGTTAGCCAAATTATTGGCGGCCAAGCTGGTGGATTTTATCGCCATGGATATTAAGGCGCCGTTGGAAAAGTATAAAAAAGTGGCGGGCGAAAAAATTAGTTTAGAAAATATTCAGCAAAGCACGGAGCTGGTGCGGCAGGCGCCGGACTATGAATTTCGCACCACGGTTTTGCCGGCGCTTTTAAGCTCCAAAGATATTTTAAGCATTGGCCGGTGGCTGCAGGGCGCTAAAAAATATTATTTACAGCAATTTAAGCCCATTAAAACCTTGGACGCGGCTTTTATGAAAGAGAAGCCTTTTGATGAAACCAAGCTTAACCGGCTGCGCGGCTTGCTGGAAATATTTTTTGATCGGGTGGAAATCCGCGAGTAGTTTTCCCCCTTTGAAAAAGGGGGATTAAGGGGGATTTTTAAAATTTCCCCGCCCTTTTTAAAAGAAGGGCAGGAGGGATTTAAAATTTCCCCCCCTCCTTTTCAAGAAGAGGGTTAGGGTGATGTTATTTTTAATGCGCCAGCTAAAACTGGTGTTTTTTAGTTTGAAAAGAATGGGTTTTTGGAGTAAGCTGATAATAAGTCATTTTACGGCTCAAACCGCCTTGAGCCGTAAAGTTAAATCTGTGAAACCCGCTGAATCCTGACTTCAGCCAGCCGCTGGCTTGCCCGCCTTGGGCGGGAATGGATTAGGGCATTGATGTACCAATAACATACCAACAAACTTGAGAATGTTGGTATGTCGTGGTGTTATAAACTTTCGGATGCCACGGCCACCCGTTATCTGGACGAGTTGGAAAAAGACAGCAAGATTATCCAGCAGGGATCGCAAAAAGGCGCTTTCTACGCGTTAAAATGAACCCGTGTTTCATTGAACAATTCCATAGAATTGTCCGATACGTCTTTTATCGCTACGGCTCAAACCGGCTTGAGCCGAGCTTAGCTCGGCCTTGAGCCGTAACTCTAGTTGAAGTCTGTTTAGTAGTTTTTATTCCCAAGTTCTTGAGAACTTGAAATCTACTGAAGTCTGACTTCAGCCAGCCGTTGGGATGGATTAGGGCATTGATGTACCAATAACATCCTTAAAAACTGGAGTTTGTAAGGATGTAGTGTATTGAAACCCGCCAAAGCCCGACTTCATCAAGCCGTCTTATGAAAAAATCTAACGGCTCAACGGGTTGAGCCGTTGAAGGGTTATTGCCTAATCTGAAAGCTTAAAATGACATTCCAACATTCTCAAGAATGTCAGAATGTCGTGCCGCGCGCTATGGTCTAATTCGCCCCGGTAGCAGATCCGCCTGCTGGCGGAACGCTACGGGGCAGGCGCGAACGGGTAAGCCCCGTTAGAAATTATTAGACAATTTATTATGGCAGAGAGTTTGTTTAAAGATGATTGCTTTATTATGAGCTAAAAGATTATCCGATAATTTCTAACGGGGTAAATACAGCGTTTGTGACGGGGCGAGGGATTTTTTAAAAATCGCCAAAACCGATAAAAAAATTGACGAGAAAGTGTATAAATTATACGGCTTAACGGAGGAGGAGATAAAGATTATGGAGGAGAGGTAAAATATGAAAAATAAGGTAATTTTTAGCGTAAAAAGGGACTTGGTGTCAACTATTGACAAGGTTTTTGGCGCTGGTATAATTAATATAGTTAATCTCACTGCTTTCTCGGTTTCGGCCGGGACGGCAGTTTTTTGTTAAGAATATGAGCGAAAATAATTCAAAAACTTTGTATTTATTTGTTGACGAATCTGGAAATTTTGACTTTAGCCCGAATGGTACGAAATATTTTGTCCTCTCCTGCTTATGTACTTTTTTGCCAGTGCGGGAACGGGAAAAGATTATTGATTTGCGCTACCGTGCTTTAAAAAATGGCATAGATCAAGAATTTTTTCATGCTACAGAAGATTCGCAAGATATCAGAAATAAAGTTTTTGATATAATAAAAAACCTCAAAGATGATTTTGAGATTCATTCGGTGGTGGCCCAGAAAAATAAGGCTAACTCAACCCTTTACATAGAAGAATATAAAAAAAGAGGAAAAGCGATTCGTCGAATAGTCGGCGCTGAATTTTATCAGCGTGCTTGCCGGACCTTATTGCAATATATTTTTAATAGACCAAATTTTCAACACGCGGACAGAATTATTGTTGTTTTGGGCGCAATTTTTACAAAAGAAAAGCAGTCGTTAATTTGTAGAACACTTAAGAAATATTTGAAGGAAAAATGCTTGAAGTCATTTGAAATATATTTTCATCAAGCCAAGGCAGATATAAATTGTCAGATAGCTGACTATTGCGGGTGGGCAATCGCCATTAAATGGGAAAGAAAAGAAGATCGTTCTTTTATTCTTATAAATGATAAAGTCAAAAGTGAGTTTGAGATGTTTAAATCAGGAAATATTGAGTATTATAGCTATAAATAAAAACGACCCACCCGCCTATCCTTTCGGAAGAGCCCGGGGGCTCTTGTTAGCGGGTGGGAACCTTTCTATTTATAGGATAGCACGAGCAATAAATTCGGTCAATAATTTGTCAATATTTTTATCAACAGCTATCGTTTAATGACTAAATCCCAAATTTTTCTATTTCTCTGTTTATCTTTTATTCTTGGCGTTTTTGGGCAGTCGTTGTTAAATTTTCCCCAACTAATTTGGTTGGGGATTTTGATTTTAGGCATAATACTGGCGGTGATATGGTGGGGTCAACAACCCAAAATTGTGGTGGTGGGGTTTTGCCTGATATTGATGGTTGCTGGCGCGTGGCGATATCTATCGGCGTCAAACGCCGATAATTTAGTTAAACAATTTAACGATAAGGGCAAAATTGTTTTGATGGGGGTGGTGGCGGAGGAGCCGGATGTCAGGAGCGATAACGTGAAATACGCGGTGGAAGTGGAAAATATTAAACCTTTTGACTATGGCTTCGCTTCCATTGAGAGGATAAAAAGCGACGGTAAAATTTTGGTTGTCGCGAAAAAATACCCAATGTATCAATATGGCGATAAGATTGAAATAAACGGAAAATTAGTGACGCCTAGATCAAGCGAGGATTTTGATTATCAAAAGTATTTGGCCAAAGACGATATTTTTTCTATTATTTATTTTCCGGAAATTAAACTCTTGGCCCAAAATCAGGGCGATTGGCTGATGGAGAAACTTTTATTCGTAAAAAATAAATTTAAAGAATCCATCAGTCAACTTTTAACTGAACCGCAAGGGGCGTTTTTGGCCGGGCTGCTTTTGGGTGAAAAACGGGGTTTGCCAACGGAGTTATCCGACGCGTTTTCCCGCACCGGCACCACGCATATTATCGCGCTGTCGGGTTTTAATATAACAATTATTGCCGTGGCGCTGATGGGGCTGTTTAATTTTTTTATGGTGCGCCGGCAGGTTTCTTTTGGCCTTTCAGTCGGCGTGATAATTTTATTTGTTTTAATGACGGGCGCTGCGGCCTCGGTGGTGCGCGCGGCGGTAATGGGCATTTTGGTGCTGCTGGCCCAGCAAGTAGGCCGGCTTTATCAAATCCGCAACGCCTTGGTTTTGGCCGGCGCCATAATGGTTTATTTGAACCCGCGCGTTTTAGTTTGGGATTTGGGTTTTCAATTATCTTTTGCCGCCACGTTTGGCCTAGTTTATATTTCGCCGATTTTACAGGCGTGGCTGGCGCCAAAAGACAAGGAAAAAGAGTTTGTTTATGGCCAAACTAAGCCAAAGGCTTCCGGCAAACTTTTAGGATCAGTTAAATTAGTTTTAGCCACGACCTTGGCCGCGCAAATTGCGGTTTTACCGCTGCTAGTCGTTAATTTTGGCCAGCTTTCTTTAATCGCGCCCTTAGCCAATATTTTAATTTTACCGGTTATTCCGTTAACCATGCTAGCTGGTTTCTTATCTGCTTTGGCCGGTTTAATTTTTTTGCCGCTGGGCCAGATTTTAGGATGGTTGGCCTGGCTATTTTTATCGTACGAAATAAAAATAATTGAACTGCTGGCGAAAATTCCGCTGGCGGCAATGAGTTTTGAGTGGTCGTGGCTGGGCGGGGGAATCTATTACGCGATTTTAATTTGGCTTGTTTGGCGGTTTAATAAAAAACCCCGTAAGAAGTTCGGCTAAAGCGGTTGCCTCTCTTGATAATAGGGCGAATCGCCTGCGGCTTATAAGTAAACCAGATTGTATATTTATTAAAACTTCTAACGGGGTAAACGAAAAACCCTCATTGAAAAAATGAGGGTTTGATGGAATAGCCGATTTTATTCCACTCAACGGTTACCGATAAGCGAAGTTTGATTTATTTTTCTATTTAAAATCACCCTGTTGTAATTTGGACTGGCGCAAAATAGACCTGAAAGTGCCGTATGGTATTTCTTTGCCGTGAATTGGCAGGATGACAGTAAGCGTGGGGTTTCCGATTTTCCTGTATTTGGCATGTGAACCGTTTTGGGAGACAAAAAAGAAACCCTTTTTTGAAAGGACTTTTAGCGCTGTTTTAAGAGGAAAGGGTTTAGGCATGTTGAAGTTGTAACTGTACTGAAGCAAGAACAGGTTTTTTTATCGCTGACTTTTTGGGTACAGGCATATCCTCAAAATACAATTCCAACGCTTCTTGCAACATATCCAGAGATTCTTTTTTTGTTTTCCCAAAACTAGAAACCTCCACATCTAAACACTGGGAAACATAGTACTTTCCTTCTTTCCAAACCACAGATTTTAAATTAATTTTGCGCATAGTTTTTGCTTATTTCGTATGTTGTTAGAATAGCATATTTATGAAAAATAAGTCAATTTACGGAAAATAGCGAGTCCCGCATCAAGTGCGGGATAAACTCTGCGAGCGATTTTGTGCAACGTATCGCTATATCCGAAGTTCTGCGGAGCGAAGCGGAGCAGAATTTAAGCGGAGGCTTCCGTGAAGCCGCAGCCGGATATAGCGTGTTAGCTGATTGTATATGTTTTTCTTTGATTTGCT
>JAHKAK010000069.1 GCA_018826025.1 Patescibacteria group bacterium | reverse complement strand
TTAATTTAGACTAAAATGTGGATAATTTAGATAAAACCAAGGATTTAATAGATAAATTTATAAAAGTCTTTAAGGATAAACATCCGCAAGATGATATTGAAATTGAAGGAATTTTTTTGACCGGCTCTTTTTTGAATAGTAAAAAAATAAGCAAAAATTCCGATCTGGATTTATTTTTGGTTATTAAGAATATAGGTAAGCGCTTTCGTGGAGTTTTTCATGTTGATGGTGTTGAAATTGATTATTTTATTAATCCATTCGAGCAATTCGTTGATGATTTTGAAAAAGCTAAAAAGGCGCCTAAAAAGACCATGGTCCATATTTTGGCTGGCGCCCAGATTTTACAGGATAAAGACAATGGGCTTGAGCGGTTAAAAAATCAAGCTCAAGAATTTCTTGGGCAAGAGGTTGCTGGCATGATTCCTGATTTTGCCATGACTATGAACAGGTATTTCGTCAATGACTATTTAAAGGACATCGAAGACTGCTATGAGGATAAAGATGTTTTTGCTTGGCAATATAATGAAAGCTTGATTTTAAACTATCTGATAGAGATTTTTTGCCAACAGAAGAGTATTTTATTGGTAAAGCCAAAATATCAAAAAGAAAAGATCGCTAAAAAGGACGATCGTTTTGTCGAGCTATATGAAAAAGTGGCGCAAGCTTCTTTCGGGAAAGAAAAAAATGAGCAAATAAAAAAACTAGCCGAATATGTTATTGAGAATTTAGGCGGTCAGCTACCAGAAGATTGGGAAATAGTGAGTGGGATTAGTGTCGGCTAGCTTTTTGGCTATTTTGAAAGTCTGCGTCGTTGATAATAATTTCGTCCATCAGTTTTTCGCGCAATAGGTCAGACATGGATTTATCTGGCCTTTTTTTATTTAGCCACTTCAGATATTTTTCTATTTCTTCGTTTATAATAAAATTAAACTTTTTCAACACCTCTCTCTTTTTTTTAAGGAAATTGTTTATTGTAAAGGGCAGAGATTTAGAACTATATTTTTTTAGTAAAATCAAAGGGGGTCCACTATAAATAATTGATTTGATAGTATTTAAGTCAATGTTTTTAGCCTCACTGCTATAGAGGGCCAAAACTGGTTTTTTGTGGGAGATGGCATAGAAGAGCTGATAACCTACTGTTATGGTCGGTTTGGTAACCTCAGCAATAACCACATCACATTCTTGAATGGCTTTCGTGTGTTCTTCGTATAATTTTTCTCGATCAATAACTTTCAAAATATCACGTTCCTTAATTCTGGGTTTACCCATTTTTTTATATTTTTTAGCAATAACTAGCCAACTTTTTGTCCAATCAGAAACTACCAGCGAGCCGCTAGCCTCGATATTTTTAACTATCATTAAGTAGTTTTCTAGCAGTTCCGGAATAGCGTAGATTGAGGCGGAAAAAAAGACTTTTTTCATATGTTTCTTTATCACATTTTAGCCTATCACACCAGTTAAGTAAAGGCAATAATTTTAGTTGACGTTTTTGTGCCTTTCCCAATTTTACTTACTTAATTGATTATTCAAAACCCGCTAAAGAGGCGGGTTTTTTTGTATGGGGGAGAGGATGTTGATAATTTTGTCGGTAAGCTATTGACAAAATAAGAAAGCGGGGAGTATAATATAAGCGTAGAGCATATTTTGGCTTAGATAAAGTGTTTTTTGGTAATTTGTGGATAAGATTATTAGCAGTAAGGTTATCCACAGATTTAAATATTGTTGTTGATTAGTTGACAAGATATCAGCAACACAAACATATGACAGGCAAGGAGATTTTAATTATTGTCCTTGTAATCGCGGCCATCCCGGCTTTATTTATGCTGTTGGTGGGTTTACTGGGGAAGTTTGAAGGTAAGAATAAAAAATAGTAACGCAAGGCTATATAAATTAAACAAAGATGATTCAAAAAACCATTTTTGTTTAGGGTGTCTATCGGCAAAGTCAAATGGCTTTCAGTTGCTGGACAAAAGGATAGAAACTTAAAAAAAGAATAGAAAAATATAAAAAGAATAGGAGGTGAGATGATGGACACGGAACAAATCACCAAGAAGGTTATAGAAATTCTAAAGGCATATGTAAAGGATG
>JAHKAK010000068.1 GCA_018826025.1 Patescibacteria group bacterium | reverse complement strand
GGCAATATCGTAACGAATATGATGGTGTTTTTATCCATATGAATCAGGAATACGTGATTTTGGGCGGTTTGCTTTGGCGCTTGCTGGGGAAAAAAGTGGCGCTTTGGCGCAATCATCAGGCCGGCGGTTTTTGGGTGAAGTTGGCCGTTTTGTTTTCTCATTTGGTTTTTTGCACTTCTCGCTTCGCGTTTGTCGCCAGATATAAAAAAAATCGGATAATGCCGGTGGGTATCAACACGGATTTTTTCAAGCCCAATCCGGGAACAAATAAAATTTCCAGGTCCACGCTGTTTTTTAGCCGCATCTCGCCGATTAAGAGATTGGATTTATTGGTTGACGCCTTAAATTTATTAAAGAGGCAAAATGTTGATTTCACGGCAAAAATTGTTGGTGACGCGCCGGCCAGAGACGCGGCATATCTTGAAGAAAATAAACGAAAAGTCAGGGATTTGGAGCTGGAAGATAAGGTTGAATTTAAAAAAGGCGAGCCTAATTGCCAGGCGCCGGCAGTCTATCAACAAAGCGAAGTTTTTATTAATTTAACTAATTCTGGTTCATTAGACAAGACAACAATGGAGGCGATGGCTTGCGAGCAACTGGTGCTTGTCTCCAATCGAGTCTTTGAGAATATTTTTTCTAACGAACAGCAAAAATTTTTAATGTTTAGAGAGGGAGACGCCGACGATTTAGCAAAAAAAATTAAAGGCCTGTTTGACTTAGAGGATAGTTTTAAAAAAAATATGGCCAGCCAAGCGAGAGAAATTGTTGTGTCGCGGCATAGCCTGGCGATTTTGGCGGTTAAGTTATTTGAGGCGTTGTCTAAGTAGCTAATCTAATAAAATTAAAAAATAATGAAATTATCTATTATTATTCCTGTCTTTAACGAAAAAAATACCGTGGCCGAAATTTTAAAAAGAATTGAGGCGGCTGATTTGGGCGTGGATAAAGAAATAATTATTGTTGATGATTTTTCAACCGACGGTACGCGGGAAATTTTAAAGTCATACGAAAAAAAATACAGGGTGCTCTATCATGAAAAAAATCAAGGCAAAGGCCGGGCGTTGCGTAGCGGATTTACCCAAGCTTCCGGTGATTGGGCGGTGGTTCAAGATGCGGATCTGGAGTATGACCCTAATGATTTTAAGATAATGCTTGAAAAAGCCAGAGAAACGGGAGCGGCGGTGATCTACGGTTCTCGTCTTTTTGACCGCAAATATCATTATTTTGAGGGTCGGTATTCTGGCCACATTTATGCTCTTGGCGGTATTTTTTTGACCTGGCTGACTAATTTTTTATATGGGACAAAAATTACTGATGAGCCAACTTGTTATAAGATGATTAAAATGAATTTGCTCAAAAGCATTGATTTGGAATGCGAACGATTTGAATTTTGCCCGGAAATTACTGCTAAAATAGCCAAACGGGGGATAAAAATTTATGAGGTGCCGATAAGTTACTATCCGCGGCATAAAAACGAAGGAAAAAAAATTAATTGGAAAGATGGAATTGAGGCCATTTGGACATTACTTAAGTATAAATTCAAGAAATAATTTTACACTTTTAACTGTCATTTTCCATTTTGAGATTTACATTTTACATTAAATCGAGTTAGGTCAATTAGAAATTAGAATAATTAGATATTATGAGCAAGGTACTTCTCATCAATCCTCCCTGGGTTATCGGCGAAAATAATAATCTTTGGAAGAGTGTGGCTTCTTGCTGGCCGAGCTTGGGCTTGGCTTATATCGCGGCGGTGTTGGAAAAAGCCGGGCATACGGTAAAATATTTAGATTGTTCAGCCGAACGGTTGACGGTCAAAGACACCATAGAAAAGATTCGAGTTAAGGGTGAAAAATTTGATTTTGTTGGTTTAACCGCTACAACTCCGTTGATTAATAACGCATTGGCAATTGCCAGCGGCGTTAAAGCGTTTCTACCCGGAGCAAAAATTGTTTTAGGCGGCGTACATCCATCGGTCTTGCCTGATGAAGTTATGGCGCATGATAATGTTGATTATGTTGTTATTGATGAAGGCGAGGAGACAATGTGCGAGTTGGCCAACGGGAAAAATCCAATGGAAATTTTAGGACTTTGCTTTAAGCAAAAGAACCGGGTGATTAAAAACGAGCTGCGCCCCCTGATAAAAGATTTGGATGCCATTCCATCGCCGGCTTATCATCTTTTGCCCATGGATAAATATTATCCGGCGGTTGGCAGTTATAAACGTTTGCCGGCGATGATAGTTTTAGCTACGCGCGGCTGTCCCGGCCGATGCACTTTTTGCTATCGGACCTTTCGGGGAGTACTGCGTAAACGCTCGGTGAAGAGCATTTTAGAAGAAATTAAAACTTTACAACGCGACTATGGGATTAAAGAATTTATGTTTTACGATGATACTTTCACAATGTTCCGGGAATTGATTCGGGAATTCTGCGAAACAATTATTCGGGAAAAAATAGATATTATTTGGTCCTGTTTCACCCGAGTTGATTGCGTTGATGAAAGCTTGCTGTTTTTAATGAAAAAATCAGGTTGCCATCTGGTATTAATTGGCGTGGAATCAGCTGATGAGCAAATTTTAAAGAATGTTAATAAAAAAATTTCACTGACGCAAGCCGTTAATTTTATAAAAATGGCGCGTCGGGTTGGTCTGGAAACCCGGGCGGCATTTATGTTCGGTAACCAGGGAGAAACCGAGGAGACGATCAAGAAAACAATCGATTTTGCCGTTGAACTTGATTCAGATGAAGTACAATTTAATATAGCGACGCCTTATCCCGGGACAGAATTTTTTTGTTGGGCAAAAGAGAGGGAATATATTAAATCTTCCAATTGGGATGATTATAGTTATGCTAATATTGTTTTAGAGTTGCCAGGATTGAATCAGGAGAAATTGCAATATTATTATGAGCTGGCGCATCGCAAATTTTATTTTCGGCCTAAAATTATTTTTCGTCGCTTTTGCCATATTAGAAGCTGGGCGCAACTAAAACAGGAAATAAAAGGAGGATTGGCTTTGCTGGGGTTTCTTTTTAAATAAAAATATAAAAGTAATTTTTAAAAACCATGGAGAAGAATAAAGGCAAGAAAGTGATAGCAGTGTTGCCGGCCTATAATGCCGCTAAGACCCTAGAAAAAACCATTAATGATATCCCGCGTCAGTGGGTGGATGAAATTATTTTGGTGGATGATGCCAGTCAGGATAATACAATGGCTATTGCCAGAAGCCTAGGATTGAAAACGTTCGTTCATTCGAAGAATCGGGGATATGGCGGTAATCAGAAAACTTGTTACAGGGAGGCGCTAAGCGCCGGAGCGGATATTGTGGTTATGGTCCATCCTGACCACCAATACGATCCGCGATTAGTGCCGGAATTAATTAAGCCTTTATTGGCAGGAGAAACCGACGCAGTTTTT
This sequence comes from Patescibacteria group bacterium, assembly GCA_018826025.1. GTDB lineage: Bacteria > Patescibacteriota > Minisyncoccia > Portnoybacterales > GWB1-42-6 > UBA8475. The sequence continues at coordinate 1,335 of JAHKAK010000068.1, read as the reverse complement.
GGCTCCAGGATGATGATTTCCAAAAATGCTTTGGCGGGCGGGATGCCTTATTGGAAGTTTTTGGCCAATATTTTTTTGACATTTATTGAGAATATGGTATTGGGTTTGCGCCTGACTGAGTATCATTCTGGATTTCGCGCCTATAACCGTAAGGTCCTGGAAACGTTGGCGCTGGAGGAGAATTCCGACGATTTCGTTTTTGACACGGAAATCATTGCGCAGATGAAGGTTGCGGGCCTGAAAATTTTGGAGACGCCGATCGTCACGCGTTACTTCCCGGAAGCCTCGCAGATCGGGTTTAAACGAAGCATCGAGTATGGTCTGGGCATTTTGAACGTGATGAGAAAATATTTGCTATTTAAGCTTGGTTTGGGCGAATACCCGCAGTTTAAAACAAAGTCGACAACTTGATATGTCTCATAATAGTGAACGCGTAAAAGCAGTGATTTTCGGCAATAAGGAATTAGCCATTATTTTATTGGTGGCGGTTTTTAGTTTGGCGATTTCTTATTTTTACATTGGTTATGTCCCGCGCTTGGAAAAAGACGCGCTTGATTATTACGCCGCCGCCAATTTTTTGCAGGGTCGGCCAACGGCCGCGCCGGTGCAAATGAACCGTGTTTTGACCACGCCCCTGTTCCTTTACTCGGTTATTTTTTTGCAGGCCATTTTTGGCAATTATATCTTGGGTTTGGTTATTTTTAACATTGTGTTCTTTTTTTTATGCTTGGCCGCTTTTTACTGGTTGGCTAAAGAGATATATGACAGCAAAAAAACGGCGCTTTGGGGAGCGTTGCTCATGGTTACGAATTATTATTTCATCGACCCAGGCAACGCGCACCTGGCGGATATGGCCGCGTGGTTCTTTTTTTTGGTCTCAACTGGCATGGCGGTGAGATATTTCCGCACCGATCAGCGTCAATTTTTTTTCTTGACCATCGCCCTGGCGGCTATTGGTTTTTTGTTTAAGGAGTACGGTGGATTAGGAATTATCAGTTTAGGAATTTTAGTGCTTATTTCCAGCGCGGCTTGGAAACAAAAAATAAAAGACATTCTTTTGGCCGGCGTTATGTTTTCAGTTCCTTTTTTGTGCTATCATCTTTTTGTTTATTTTCACTATCACTATTCTTATTTTGATTGGTTTGCGGCAGTTCGCTCGTTGTCTTCCCAGGCCGGCCGCGAGGCCTCTCGCAGTTTGGCCTTATTGGTGAAGGTTTTCGGGTGGTTGTTTTCTTTGGGGTGGCTGGCGTGGCTGGTAGGGGTGAAAGAAGAGATAAAAACGGGTGATAAGGCGCACGAGAAATTAATGCTCGCGCTCTTGCCGGCTTCCTTGAT
>JAHKAK010000067.1 GCA_018826025.1 Patescibacteria group bacterium | reverse complement strand
TTTCCGTTTCGTCTTTTTCGTTCAAAATACGGTTATAATTTTCCAGCGAGAACTTGGAGTCTATGGGGATAATTTTATCTTTGACAAAAACCGCCGCGTCAACAATATCGCCATTCTTGAATTCATATTGCATCTGATAATTTTTGGGCGGCAAAACGTTTTTTAAAACATTCTCCAAAAAATATTCGCCCAGCACCCCGCGGTGCTTGGGATTTTTCAGAACGTCTTCCAGCCCCTGCAGTTGCTCGGCCACGCCCATTACTTGCTTATTCGTTTCGTCCAGCTTGGTTAAGCGCTCGGTGACGTCGCGCACAATCTTGGCGCTTTGGGCGAATTGCTGCTGAAACATTTTGGTTGAATCGCCCATTTTGCTATCCACTTGCGTACCGAAATTCTGTAATGTCTGGCGTAATTCTTTCAACTGCTCCTGCATCATTAAAATCGCCTGATTCTCTTCTTTGGGTTTTTCCTCTTTTTTACCAGAGCGCACCAAAAAATACGCCAGCCCCGCGACCGCCGCCGCCATTATGCCAAGTAAAATTAATAATAGCTCCTGGTTCATTAAAATAATTTTGACTAACGAGGACGATGCGTCAGCAGACATATCGTCCGAGTGAAGTCAAAATACAGGGTTAATACCCTTTATTTTAACATTTTTTCTTATAGATGAAAAGCGATAAAGAAATCAAAAATATCACCAGCGCCAACCATTGGCTCACAGATAATATTTCCCAGCGCGGGTCGGCCAACGGGCCGGAGGAGGCGCGAGTAAAATCAAGGAGAAAGCGGAGAGCGGAGTAAGCTATCAGAAACAAAAGAAATAATCGTCCATCTTTTCTTTTTTTTGTCATCCCGGCCTTGAGCCGGGATCCAGGTTCAGGGTCCTGGATTCCCGCTTTCGCGGGAATGACACTCATTTTTTTGTGTACAAATAATTTTCTTCGTATCCACCAAAACATTGCCAGCAACCCAAAGCCCACCAGCGCCTCATAAATCGCCACCGGATGGCGCGCGAGGCCGTCAGGCCATAATATTCCCCAAGGCAAACTCGTAATCGCGCCCTGGTGGTCATTGATTAGAACGCACCCAATCCGACCAATACCAATGCCCAAAGCTATCGGTAAAACCATCAAATCCGTAATAGCCCAGAAATTTAACCCCCCGGCTCCCCCCTTTAAAAAAGGGGGGTTGGCCAGAGCTAAGCTCAGCTTTGGGGGGATTTCAAGGTGAAGTGAGTTAAAAATTTTTATATACCCCCACCCGCAAACAATCGCGCCTACTAGCCCGCCCATGAACGATGCGCCGCTGTGCGCGGTAAAAATTGCCTGCCATGACGCGCTGGGCAAAAAAGCCACGGCTAAAATTTTAGCGCCCAAAATCGCGCCAACAAAAATCGTCAAGGCCAAACCCGTGATTTTTGCCGGCGACAAGTCTACGCGCCTAGCCCCGCCAGCAACTTCGTTCCTAGCGGGGTAAACCAAATAATAAAACAACAAATACCCAGCGGAAAAACCGAGCCCGACAAACAAGCCCCAGGTATAAAGTTTTATAGGACCGAGAACGATTTGGTCAATGACAAAATACGGGATCATACGCTTTGACGTCCGACGTCCAAAAATTCAAATGCTTAATATTCGGGACGTCGGACGTCGACAAATTAACTTTTAATATCCCGCCAACTTCTCCGTTACTGACTCCAACCAATCATCCGCGTGGAAACGGCGGATTGAATAGCGATACTTTGGCGACTGATTGATTATTTTATAAACACCCATAGCCGCCTGATATCCCGCGTCTTTAGTAAATTGGATTACGCGTTCATCGTAGTCCCCGGCCGGATAAGATAATAGATTAACGCGACGACCAATTTTTTCCTCCAAGATCGTTTTACTATCAACTAATTCTTTACGCAATTGCTCATCGTCTAACGCGCTTAGATGTGGGTGGCTTAGGGCGTGGCTGCCAATAACCATCCCTCCATCGCTCATGGCTTTAATTTCCGCCCAGGTTAGAACATTAGGCTTGCCGACATTACTAACAATGATGAAAAACGTCGCGGTCATGCCGTATTTTTTCAGCAAAGGATAAGCCCACTGATATTGACCATAATATCCGTCATCAAAAGTTATGGCTACGGCTTTTGGCGGTAATGGCCGGCCCGTATCAAAATAATCCAGCAGATTATAAACAGAAACCACCTGATAGCCATTATCTTTAAAATACCGTAAGTGGGCCTCCAGCCCTTCGGGCGAGACGGTGAAGGCGCGGTCAGAAATCGTTGAGCTGGCCATTCTGGGCATGGGCCGGATATGATGGTAATTGAAAATCGGAAATTTTATTATGGCATTTTCGGCCGGCTTTTGGTAGCTCGGAGTTGATTCAATAGTCGCGCCAGATGATAGGGGTTCTGATGTCTTTTGCTGGCGCAACGCCGTCGACGGCGTTGCGCCAATATCTCCCACTAAAATCTCTTTCCCTTGCCAAAGTCCAGCTAAGCTGGACCAATTATAAATAACCGCGCCAATGGCGGCTAAAATTATTAAAATAAAAATCGCAAAGATAAAATTTTTCATTGAATTCATTGCACTCCTCCCTTTTTAAAGGCCCGCTTCGCTCTCGCTTGCGAGGCGAGGAGGCCGGGAGGGATTTAACAAGCCAATTTTTTAAATCCACCCTAGCCCTCCTTTACGAAAGGAGGGGAAAATACGTATTTCGTAATTCAAAGTTATTATAACAAACTC
>JAHKAK010000066.1 GCA_018826025.1 Patescibacteria group bacterium | reverse complement strand
TTTCGATTTCATCATCTTCATCCTTTTCCAACTCTTCTTCTTTCTCTTCTGGCTCATCAAAAGTTTCTTCCAGCCTCTCCTCATCCTCTACTTCCTCGTCTTTTTCTTCAAGCGTTTCTTCTGTTTGATATTTTTTCTGGAGCCTTTCCAAAAATGATTCCCCTTCTTTTTCTTTACTAATCAAATCTTTCGATTCTGAAGACGGCTCTTCTCCTGATAAAAATTCTTCATCCAACGGCAAATCTGAACTTGGCTTTTGGCCCGCTAAACGGGGCGGCAAAGTTATTTTCTCTTCCTTCTGTTCCACTTCAATTGACCGCCGCTCCAGCGTTGCCCCTTTTGGCCGGATATCGCCAAAAGTCCTGGGCGAAGGCGCCTCGCGCCGAGCCCGAACTTCATCTTCCAACATTGTTTCAAATTTTTCCGGCGCCACTTCCTGAAAAACTTCTTCTTCCTCTGCTAAAACTTTTTTTGGCAAAGCCACCTTTGAGGCCAAGCCAACGCGTTTGGCCATCTCTCGGCCAAGCGTGTCTTTGGTTATTAAAGTTATTTCCTTGCCGAGCCTATCCGCCTCGCGCTTTAAAAGCTTGAGCGCGATAATATTTTTAAGAAGCGACGACTCCTTGGGCGCAACCAAAAATACCTCTTCTTCGCCCGTTTCCCACAGGCGCTCAACAACAGAGGTTATTTCTTCCTGTGATTTTAAATTTATGACTTTTGTCATTACCCTCCCTTCTTAGCTCTACTGTTTTAAGTATAGCAAAAATTCTACCGGTGACCAACGTGGATAACTCATTCCAGTACCGCTTTTATCCGGCGCACGCCAGCCGAGCTAGATTCTTCTTTAGTTATTTTAAATTTTCCCAGCACACCAGTCCGCTCAACATGCGGCCCGCCGCAAATTTCTACGGAGGACATTCCTCCGTTTTTGCTACCCACACTATAGACTTTTACCCGCTCCCCATATTTTGATTCAAATACGCCCATTGCACCTTTCGCCTTGGCCTCTTCCAACGTCATTTCTTCAAAGCTTACCGGCAAGTCTTTTTTGATTTGTTCATTAACGATATCTTCCACTTGCTTGATTTGCTCGGGTGTCATTTTTTCTGAATGAGAAAAATCAAAACGTAAACGCTCGGGCGTGATATTGCTGCCTTTTTGTACAACATTCTCACCCAGCACTTGCCGCAACGCCGCCAGCATCAAATGCGCGGCTGTATGATATCGTACCGTGGCTTCGCTGGCATCCGCCAACCCTCCCTTAAACATCCCCGCCGAAGCTGTTCGGGAAAGCTCTTGGTGTTTTTTTAATGCTTCGTGAAATTGTTGTAAAATTCTATCTTCATCATCTTTTGATAATTCTACAGTATTAACTACTTGTTTCTGATTGTATTCTTGATATAATTTTTTAATTTCCTCAAGGCTCATTTCTATAGGAAAGCCGTACGTGGAATAAAGATTAAATAAATCATCGCCACTTAGTCCATAGCCCGTCATAAATGATTTAGAAGAAAAGGGGGCAATTTTTTCAGGTTTCATTTTCTCAAGTTCTTTTAACCCCTTCTCCAGGGTCTCATCAAATTTTTCTTCCTCTTTAACCAATTGATTCACAATAAACTCTTTATTCTTTTTCAACTCCGCGTACGTGTCCTGATAAATTTTTATTACTTCTTCCGCAATTTTAAATGTAAAAATTTCGTCTATGCCCAACTGCTTGCCATATCGCACCGCGCGGCGAATAAGCCGCCGCAAAACGTAACCCGCACCAACGTTAGACGGCGTTAAACCTTTTTCATCAGCCAGAATAAAAGTCGCGGCTTTAATGTGGTCAGCAATAATCCGCATCGCCCGCACCGTATCTTCTCCCTCCTTTGTAAAGGAGGGTTGGGGTGGATTTATATTTTCTCCCCCTCTTAAATTAAGAGGGGGGTGGGGGGAGTTATGCGAGTCATACTTCTTTCCCGACAACTCTTCAATTTTCTCAAACAACGGCCAAAAAAGTTCATTATCAAAAGCGTCTTTTTTGCCATTTAAGACGGATATCGCCCGCTCCAGCCCCATGCCCGTATCCACATTTTTCGCCGCTAATTTTTCGTATTTACCGTCAGCGATTTTATTAAATTCCATAAAAACATCGTTCCAAAATTCCATTACCCGAAAATCATTGATTTCTTCGTCAAAAGTTTTTTGCAAAGCGCCAAGCCGCGGCTCGGTGTCATAATACATTTCCGTACACGGCCCGCAAGGTCCGGTTTCGCCCGCCGGCCCCCACCAATTATCTTTCGCCGGCATTGGAAAAATCCGGTAATTTTTATTACCGGCAATTTTTGTATTATACGGACAAACTTCTGCCTCAATTTCAACAGAAGCAAAAACTTTTTTCCAAACCTCAATGGATTCAGTGTCTTGCCCACTATTTTCATTACCCATAAAAACCGTCACGTATAACCGATGCGGATCCATAGCCAGCCATTCTTTGCTCGTCAAAAATTCCCAACTCCATTCAATCGCTTCTTTTTTAAAGTACTCTCCAAGAGACCAATTACCCAACATCTCAAAAAAGGTCAGATGGCGATTATTCCCCACTTCATTGATATCGCTGGTACGGATACATTTTTGGCAATTGGCAAGCCTCTGCCCCAGTGGATGTTTTTCACCCATTAAATACGGCGCCAGCGGGTGCATACCCGCGGTCGTGAAAAGCACCGTCGGGTCGTTTTCCGGAATCAAAGAAGCCGAAGGGATTATCGCGTGGTCCTTTGATTTAAAAAATTCTAAATATTTAGTTCGCAGTTCGTTGGCGGTCATTACTAAAAATTTATCACAAAAACTCCTTTTTGCCAATCAGTTTATAAAATTACTCCTCCGCCGAGCACTTCCCCGCCGCGACCATAAAACACCGCGCTTTGGCCTGGTGTGATTGCCCGCTGGGGCTGGACAAAAATTACCGTCACCGCGTCATTGCGAGCGGAGCGAAGCAATCCCGACTTATCGCCATCGCCCACGGGATTGCCACGTCGCCTACGGCTCCTCGCAATGACAGCTTCCGTCATCTCGCTACCATATCTAATTTTTATTTTACATTTTAAAGGAAGCTTAGGTGCTTGGCCGCCCAGCCAATTTACTTTCTTAACTTGCATTTCTTTTTGCAATAAATCTTTTTCGTTATTGCTCACGTATAAAATATTTTTCTTAACATCTTTTTTGACTAAATAAAACGGTCCCGGCCCGCCGATACTCACACGTTGCCCAATGGTATAAAGCGGCAATCCTTGATGCTGGCCAAGAGCATAACCAGTCTGACTAATAATTTCGCCCGGTTTCATTTTTAAATATTTTTTTAAATATTGCTGATAATCATCAATAAAACAAATATCAAAAGATTCGCCTTGCCGATAGGGCAGGCATCGGTTTATCGCTATACCATAAACTTCTCTTTTTAAATAATCTCCTAACGGAAAAATTATTTTGTTCAATTGTCGCTGCTTTAGGCCAACCAGAAAATATGACTGATCTTTTTTATCGTCTTTGGCGGCAAAAAGTTTGAAAGCGGGCTTTGCATTTTTAACCACACTTTTAAGCTTGGCATAATGGCCGGTGGCAATGTAGTCGGCACCCATTTTTAACGCGTACTTCAAAAATAATCCAAACTTAATTTGTGGATTACAAACGACGCAAGGATTGGGCGTTCGACCGGCTTTGAGCTCCCGCAAAAAATAATCAACCACTTTTTTCTTAAATTCTTTAGCCACGTCAAAAACATAAAAAGGAATATTTAATTTTGCGGCCACCAATCTGGCTACCGCCTCGGCTGAGGCCGAACAACAACCATTTTCCCGATGCCCTGCTTCACTCCAGAAACGCATAAAAACCCCGGCTACTTCATAGCCCTGTTGTTTCAGCAGCGCCGCGGCCACCGCCGAATCCACGCCGCCGGAAAGCCCAACAAAAACTCGTTTTTTCCTACTATCTGGCATACGATAGTTTTACCGCACAACTCCCCTCTTGGCAAATTTTTAAAATAGTAGTATAAAGGAAATGGATGCTCTCGGGCATTTTTTAATTATTGAATTTAACCTGTAAATTTGAAATTTATTCACTTGTTTACCGGTTCACTAATATGCTTAACTATAACGAACTCAAACCCGGCGTTTTTTTCGTAATGGACAACGAGCCATACGAGGTTTTGGAATTTGGCTTTATGCGCATGCAACAGCGCAAGCCCGTGGCCCAAACTAAAATTAAAAATATGCTGACTGGC
>JAHKAK010000065.1 GCA_018826025.1 Patescibacteria group bacterium | reverse complement strand
CCCCGCTCCAGATTCCCCCACCAGCTCGTATAAAAATCCGCGCCGAAAAGGGCGGAAAGAAGATTGAGGGCAAAAAAAGCTAAAACCGATAAACTCAAAAATCCCCCCCAACCCCCCTTTTTCAAAGTGGGGAGAAGGCTCCTCGAATATTTCAACGCCAGATACAAATACAAAACCGCGGCAATTTCTACCAATATCCGAAAAGCAAAAACCTTGGGAACGGTGTAGGGAAAAATAAAAGACGCGCTCGCCAGAAACGGAGTTGCGAGACAAGCGGCAAGCAAAATCTTTAATAGCTTAAAAATATATGAGTCAGCTTTGGATAAAATCAAATTCAAAATTTAAATCTCAAAATGCAAAATGATGCCGACTTTATCGAGTATTCTCGACAAAGTCGGAACAATTTAAAGTGTAAAATTATAACCCCTCCCCACCTCCCCTTAAATTAAGGGGAGGAGAAATCCACCCCAACCCTCATTTACAAAGGAAAGGTAACTCTCCCTCTTAGGCTAAGAGGGAGCGAGGGGGGTTAAAATTTTGAATTTTACATTGTCATTTTTAATTTTGATTTTTTAATTTTTCATTTTTTCCATCTCCACCAAGTCTTTTTTCGCCTCCGCGTTATCGGGCACCAGGCGTAATAATTCTTTATATTGCTCAATCGCCTTTTGCACTTGATTAGTATCGCGAAAAAATCCGGCCAGCGGCGCGATTAAGTTGGGGTTATCGGGAAATTTAACAATCGCCTCCCGCATTGTTTGCTCATATTTAGCCTCTCCATCGGAAAATTTATAGCGATAAATATCAGCTAAAGATAAATAAAGATTATAATCATTAGGGTTGTTAGTAATCGCCTGCTTTATTGCTGACTCGGCCTTTTGCGGGTCATTCAAGAAATAAGCGTATAAATCAGCAAGGTTAGCAAAGGGCGTTGAGCTTTGCGGACGGATTTGGCCGGCGTAAATAAAAACGTCTCGGCTGCCTTCATAATCTCCCGCCCCTTTTTTTAACACGCCTAAATACAGCCAGCTGATAAAATCATCCGGATTTTTTTGCAAAATATCTTTAGTTTCTTCAAATCGTTGCTCAAAAAGCTGAACCACCTCCGGAGTTAAATTGGGATTTTTTATTTCAAAAAAAGAGAGAAGTTCGGCTGGTGTTAAAACAACTTCTTTTTTAAAAAGATATCCTTGCTGGTAAGCGAAGAAAGCGCCGACGAGACACACTAATATAATTATAGCGCCGGCGATAATAAGTGTTTTTTTGTTCATAACTACTCAGTCATCCTGAGTGAAACGAAGGATCTTTTTGGATTCATTAGATTCTTCCATCGCATTTTGCGGGGTCAGAATGACAATATTGAATATAAGATTCTTCGGCTACGCCTCAGAATGACAGAAAAGGAAGCAGTCATCCTGAATGGAATGAAGGATCTATGAAAATTTTGATAAATCCTTAAAATCAGGATTTTTACTTTTAATTAAGTCTATTTTCTTTTGCCTCGTCCAGCCCTTAATTTTTTTCTCCGCCCTAATCGCATCTGCTGGATTGCTAAAAATTTCGTAAAAAACTAATTTATTAATTTTGTATTTTTTGGTAAAGCCTTCTACCAATCCATTTTTATGCTCGTACATTCTCCGATTTAAACTATTGGTAACGCCGGTATATAAAACCGTATTTTTGAAATTAGTAGCAATATAAGTAAAGTATTGTTTGGACATAGATAGATTCTTCAAAAGATTCTTCGGCTACGCCTCAGAATGACAAAAAATAAACTAGAGTGACAAGGCGAATGTCATCCTGAACGAAGTGAAGGATCTCTCATAGATTCTTCGCCCCGCTACTGCGGGGCTCAGAATGACAATCACTTTTATTTATCATTTTATCAAATCCTCTCCCAAAAGAAAACCCCCTGACCCCGCAAATGCGGAGCAGGGGATTTTCTGTTTTTCCAACGGCTAAGTCACAAGCAAAGCCGAGGAAGTTATCTCATTTAGAGATTATTTGCTCACAGTCTGTGAAGCCGTATTGGACGATGACAAACCGCTGACCAAGTAGCCGTTGAGGTAGTCCGTCACAGTAGAGCCAAACTCGGTGTTCGTGTGATCGACATCGCTCAAATCAGACCAGATAAAGTCATCGTTGGTGTCGCCCTCGGCCAACGTCAAGGTAATCAGCCCAGCGTTCAAAGCGGCTGAATCGGCCGCGTCGCCTTCCAATTGAGTAACGACAGACGTG
>JAHKAK010000064.1 GCA_018826025.1 Patescibacteria group bacterium | reverse complement strand
AGCGTGGAAAAAATTTGGGCCACGCGTAAAACGCGCAACCAAATAGTCCATGAGCCGAATTTTCATTTAGCCCAGGAAGAAGCCGAAGCGGCGGTGGCTAACATCGAAGAGGCGTTGAAGGAATTGGAGTATTTGTCGTAGAGTCGCAGAAGTACAGCAGAAGCAAATTCTAAACACTTTTACGCGATGCGTAAAAGTGTTTAGAATTAAAAATAACTCACCTTATATTTTGTAGGGTGTTTTTTTGTAAATTCTGGCAGAACACCGCAAGCGTAAACCCATGGGTATCTATTAATTTGGCTTGCTAAATTCAGTATTTTTGGCTATACTGTCAAAGTCAACTTATCGCGGGGTAGAGAAACGGTATCTCGTGCCGCATAGCGGCAAGACCCTTTTTATGTTTTATACTTATATTATACAAAGTGAGTCTACAGGAAAATACTATATTGGTTCGACGCAGAATATCGAGGAAAGGATAGTAAGGCACAATGGTGGCCGAAGCGAATATACGAAAAATAGAGGACCGTGGAAAATAAAGCATACGGAAGAGTTCCCTGATTTATCGTCCGCCCGTAAAAGAGAATATTTTATAAAAAAACAGAAAAGTAAAAAATATATAGAAACCCTTATCGCGGGGTAGAGAAGAAGTATCTCGGGGGTCTCATAAGCCCCAGACCCCGGTGCAATTCCGGGCCCCGCAACATAGAAAACTCAAAAGGTCATAACTCCCCCTAACCCCCTCTTACCTTAAGAGGGGGGAATCTTCCCTCTCTTTTTTAAAGAGAGGGTTGGGGTGAGTTAAATTTAGATTTATTGCGGGGCAGGGTAGCTCAGCCGGTTAGAGCGGGCGCTTCATAAGCGTCAGGTCGTGGGTTCGAGTCCCACCCCTGCTACATGATTAAAAAGATTAAAAGCCAATACGTTGTTTTGAGCGAAAAAACCGGCCGGAAGTTCGGAACGTATCGGACGCTGGCTGAAGCCAAAAAACGACTGCGCCAAGTTGAATTTTTTAAGCATTCGAAGAAAAAAACATAAGGTGCCGATTTTTAAAATAAAGAACGAAAATTTTTTTAAAAAATGGTCGCCGGAGATGGCTTATGTTTTAGGATTTTTTACGGCTGACGGCAGTATGATAAAAAACAAGAGAGGCGCTCATTTCATTGAATTTCAGATTACGGACAAGGATTTATTATTTAAAATTAGAAAAGCGCTGGGCTCGAATCATAAAATTACTACGAGAAAAAGAGGCAGAAATTGGAAAACTATTTATCGTTTACAGATCGGCAGCAAGAAGATTTATAATGATTTAATTGTCCTTGGATTGACGGAAAGAAAAAGCAGGACGATAAATTTCCCTTATGTCCCAAATAAATATCTTTCGCATTTCATTCGTGGATATTTTGATGGGGATGGAAATGTGACGGTCAGCAAATACAGAAGATCAGACAGGGGCGGCAGATTTTTTAAGACGATATTATCCGGTTTCGTATGCGGTAGCAGTAATTTTCTTAAAGTTTTGCATCAAAAACTTAAGCGAGTTGCAAAACTATCCGGTGGCACTTTTTATTATCATGACAATGGTTATCGATTAGCATTTTCCGTTAAAGACAGTTTGGTCTTATGTAATTTTATGTATAACGATATGAAAAATGATCTATTTCTATCTCGCAAAAAAACGAAATTTGAAAAGTATTTTAAAATAAGATAAGATGATTTAGTATTATGGGTCCGTAGAGGAGCCTGGAGTCCTCGGTCCCCTGTCACGGGACAAATCGTGGGTTCAAATCCCATCGGACCCGCCAGCGAATATCCGCCTTTTGGGCGGATTTTTTGTGGTATACTGTGGCTAATGAAGCCACATTATCAAAAAGACAATAAAAATGAAATTTCCACAAGATTTTAAAAACAAGATTATCCAGCAGGGCTCGCAAAAAGGCATTTTCTACGTATTTAAGCCATGGCAAACCCCATAAACCTTACGGCTCAAACCGGCTTGAGCCGTAAACTTAAGTTTGGATTCAAAAGATTATAAGCATACGGTAGGTTTAGCAGAAGCGTAAAAATTGAGATCGTGATTAAATAGCTTTTGTGTCAAAAGACCTAAAAACCGCTTAAATAAGCGGTTTTTAGGTCTTTTAGGTTAGCAGGCTTTATCCACATTTCCCCTTGCCCCGTTAGAAGCTCGGCTAAAATTTATGGTACAATTAAGTAAGAAAGCGATTCCGCCTGCGGCTTTAAATAGTACGGCATAAAGGCTGTAATAAGCTTCTGACGGGGCTTGATTTTTACTTAAAAATATGATAAAATTAAAGCAGAAAATAATCGCAGAAAATGACTCTTAAATCATATCTTTGGGGCGTGGGGCTTGCCAGTATTCTAGCCCTAATTTCTTTTGGCGCGATTCTCTGGTTTGTCTCGCCGGAGGGCGGGGGAACCAGTATTTTAATTTTGCTTTTTTTGAGCTTGTTTTTGGCGTTGTGCGGTATTTTTAGCTTAATGGGTTTTTATTGGAGGCAACGGCGCAAGACTAACGCTTTGGCGCAAAGCTTATTAACAATTTCTTTCCGCGAGGGAACGCTTTTAAGCATATTGCTGGTGGGATTTTTAATAATGAAAGTTTATCAAGTTTTTTATTGGTGGACCGCGTTGATTTTTTTAATTTTAACAGTAGCGATTGAAATGGTGTTTTTGTATCAGGAAAAAGACTGACTGACGAATCAACGAATAATGCGAATTAACAAATATGCGAATAAATTCGTAAATTCGCGAATTCGCAGATTCGCATAAATTTGTAGATTCGTAAATATATGGCTAATAACAATAATAAAAACGGCAACAATAATGACGCAAACGTTTCTTATGAAGCGAAGGATATTTATGTTTTGGAAGGATTGGATCCGGTGCGCAAGCGGCCGGGCATGTATATTGGCTCAACCGGCGTTGACGGCGTGCATCATTTAGTTTGGGAAGTCGTTGATAACTCGCTGGATGAAGCCATGGCCGGTTTTGCCACGGACATTGAAGTGGCTTTTTTGCCGCAAAATCGCGTGCGCGTGAAAGATAACGGCCGCGGCATTCCGGTGGAGATTCATAAACAAACAAAAAAATCGGCGTTGGAAACCGTGCTTTGCACCTTGCACGCGGGCGGGAAATTCGGCGGTGAATCGTATAAGATTTCAGGCGGTCTTCACGGAGTTGGCGTGTCAGTGGTTAACGCATTGTCTATTTGGCTGCGCGCGGAAGTTTGCCGTGACGGGTATTTATACGTTCAAGAGTATTCCAGGGGAAAACCCAAGCATAATGTGAAAAAAATTGGCAAGTGCAACGCGCCGGGCACCACTATTTATTTTGAACCGGATCCGGAAATTTTCAAAGAGGTCCGTTTTAATTGGGACACGATAATCAGCCATTTGCGCCAGCAAGCGTATCTTGTTAAAGGCACGAAAATCGTTATTCGCGATTTGCGCCAAGTTGATAAGAAAGCTGAGGAATTTTTTGGCACTTGCCAGGTGGGCGGCAAAAAGAAAGTGAAGAGCGAATATTGCGGAGCGGACACGGGCGAGCGCTCCCATGGATTTTTTATTGAGGGTGGCATTGTTTCTTACGTTAAATTTTTAAACAACGACAATGAGGCGCGCCATAATAATATTTTTTACGCCAATCGCGAGGAAGAGGGTATTCAAGTGGAGGTGGCGTTTCAATATACTGATGACTTACAGGGCTATGAGATGAGTTTTGCCAATAATATTCATACGGTTGAAGGCGGGATGCATTTAACAGGTTTCCGTACGGCGTTAACGCGCGGCTTGAACGACTACGCCCGTAAGAATGGTTTTTTGAAAAATTCCGACGAAAATTTGATGGGTGACGACGTGCGCGAGGGCATTACAGCCGTGATTTCGGTTAAATTGCGCGAGCCGCAATTTGAAGGGCAAACCAAGGCAAAATTGGGGAATCCCGAAGCGCGCACCGCGGTGGACACGGTGGTAGCGTATGTTTTGGAAGAATATCTGGAAAAAAACCCCAACGACGCTAAAGAAATTTTAGGCACGTGCATTCTGGCGGCTAAAGCCCGCCAGGCGGCCAAAGCAGCCAAAGATACGGTATTGCGCAGGGGCGTTTTGGACGGCCTGGCTTTGCCGGGAAAGCTTGCGGATTGCTCTTCCCGCCGGCCGGAAGATTCGGAAATTTTTATCGTGGAAGGCGATTCGGCCGGCGGCTCGGCCAAGCAGGGACGGGACCGCAGATTCCAGGCGATTTTGCCGTTGCGCGGAAAAATTTTAAACGTGGAAAAAGCGCGGTTGGATAAAGCGCTATCGTCCAAAGAAGTTAAGGCGTTAATTATCGCGCTGGGCACGGCCATT